>NZ_JWGX01000021.1:0-1715 GCF_000813075.1 Shewanella sp. ECSMB14102 | reverse complement strand
CATCGTCAGTTTCGTAAACTGACGAAAACCAAGGGTGGTTTTGCCAACGAGAACAGTTTACTCAAACTGCTCTACGCCGGTATATTGAAGGCTCAGGAGCGGTGGTCACACCCGATTCAAAACTGGAATTTAACGCTATCTCAGCTGTCCATCCATTTTGAAGGACGACTGGATGCTCACATCGTTCTGTGATTTTTAACGTGACACAGAATTTTGAACACCCTCTCAAAAAGATATGGCTGTCCTGTTTTCGTTCTGTTTTCCATTTGTTTTACGTTTGTTTTCCGTTTGTTTTCCGTGTGTTTTCCGTTTATTTTCCGTTCCTGTTTTCCGTGTGGTCCTATTTTCCGTGTTCTTCATATCTTCCACCCATTTGCGTAAACAAAGCATAGTTGGAGGCTAACCTCTGCACCATTAATGCTGGGTGTCCCATTTTTACCATATTCCACCCCACACCTCATCTTGTATTTCTACTCTTTAAAATAGATCACTTTAGCTTTCCCTCCATCAATATGAACGTAGACATCAAATTCATTAGACATTGCAAAATAACGGGATAAATCCTTTTCAAAAACCCCTTCACCAAGGTACTCAGAACTCATGCTAGGTATACACTCCCCGATGTAACCATAAACTCCCCGTAGAGCTTCTACTGGTGTACCTGTATGATAAACTTTCCAAAACCCAGATGAAAAAACACCATCAACCTTTAAGTTAAAGTCTACTGCTTCTACTTTAACAACCCCCTCCACATGAAGCCCGTCAGGCTTCAAGGGACAGCCACTTAACATAGGAATTCTTAGTACTCCATATTGTTTTCCTACTGGCTCAACATTTTCTTTATAAAACAAAAAATACCCTATAACGACTCCAACAAAAATGTATAAAAATATTCTTATTAGAACTTTCACTAGCACCCCCGCATGTTATTCTGTATACAAAGTGAATCAACAATTTTAGCCCCTTCCGGCAACCTTGTAACACCAACTATACCTATCGACCTTATATGTACTGACTCATTAAAATCGGTTCTCAACGTTTCTGATGTAACCCGTTGCCCTATAAAATCACTCACGTTACCAGAAGCATCTTCCTCCCATAGTGTAAATATTGTATCCTGCGTAGTTTTAACCTGAGTAGTTACATATGTAATCTCATATTCAGTGTATACAGATGAATCAACCAACCTCCATGCTACTTCAGGCCCAGCCTTTAAACTTGGAGGCGGATCTCCTATCCACTTAGAATAAACAGTTCTAGATTGAATAGATACAACCTCAGGTTTCTGTTTTTTAGGTTCTAGGACATCTGTTCTACTTTTTAAAACATTTGCCACTTCATTTACTACATATTGCATTCCAGATGTTATCGCTCCATTTGCAAACTTACCTCCTGTAAGTTTGGATACTGTTCCACCTGCTACGGTCTGAATCATTACTCGACCAAAAGACGCACTCGTTTGAATTTTCCCAATCCCCTTCATGATTCCAGCAGAGATAAACCCGTGACCAAACTTTCCACCTTGTAAGACACTAATGACTCCTCCTGTTGAACCATGAGCTAACATCTGCTCCCCAGTTGACCAAGCATTAGAAGTCCCCTCCGCTCCATGAATTTGGTTTCCTAAAGCTCCAAATACAGCCCCGCTAAATGCACCCCATAATGCCCTAATGCCGTTCACTTAGTGTGAACGGCATTTTTCTTAGGCTTAATGG
>NZ_JWGX01000020.1:0-2567 GCF_000813075.1 Shewanella sp. ECSMB14102 | reverse complement strand
TCCTCACCGTTTAACCATGAGTGGTGCACTTATTATCTGAATTCGGGCCCAGGGATTCATTCAGAAAAGAAGCCCCCTGAAACATTCATATCTTTCACATTCTGCAATCAAGAAATCAAAGTTACGGGGATATAAGTCGTTTAACGGAATTTATTTGATTATTGTTTTTCGTCTAAATTATATCTGGTTCAGCTTTCACTCTTTTCAAGCTCGAAATTGGTAACAATCTCAACATCCGATGGAACAATATTTTCCATATAAAGCAATAACCCTCCATTAAAAACATCTATTGTCCAATTACTGGTTATAGCAGAACGGATTCAAACCCGTAGTAGTGCTGAACACTTTTAATACCTATAACCATGTTACCTCTCAGGCAATTCCCCGGGCCAGGATCAGGCATCACTTCAATGATTAGCTTGTCGCGAATTCAACACCTATGTTGATACACCTGAACACCACATTATATAAACGGCGGCTGAAAGCACAATTTCCGCCAATTACAGTCTATCCGAGGCATCAGTGAGGTATGTTTAACATAAGATGATGCCCCCCTTACTTTCTACAATCACCCGACGCCTTGATCCCCATTAACTGATGACAAGGCAGGACAATTCGCGATAGCATAAATAAATGAAAACCATCATTCACTAAGCAACTAATTTTAATTGGAAATATGGTTTTTTAACGAAAACATGATGGGGAAAAGCCTCACTACAAACTACGCGCAACAAGGACCTTGCATGAAACAAAGATTGGTATTTCTTGGCCTGGCCCTGGGTGGCCTAACCCTCAACACCAACGCTCAGCAGTGCGATCTCAGCATTACAGGTACTGTGCCCGAAGGGATTAGCCTGGATAAGTTGGTCGTTTCCACCTATGACAAGGAGCTGCCGGTCACCAGCAGGGACTACTCCCTGTGCGCCAGTAAGCAAGATCTTCAAGTCGTCGGCCGCCATAGCCCCAACAACACCATCTACCTGATGGATAAGAGTGGTGCCATCCCCAGAGGCATCTATACCGCCGAGGTATTTATCCAGAGCGAGGCGCTCACCTTGGGCCCGGCTTCCAGTTTGACCAAACAAGTCTGTAACCTACGCTGCGGCTACTATGCCAGCCAAAGGGTGCAGAACTCCAAAGAGTTGCAACAACTGGCGGCCGAATACCAACTGCTGTCCGCCACTGATGGCAAGGCAATTGGCGCCTTCCTTAGCCAAAACCAAGCCAAATTAGATCGAATCTACTATGGCGATATCCACCCTAAGCCATCAGCTCCAATAAACACAGGCGATCTCTGGGTCGATCCCTACAGCGGCGCGGGACTCTACTTCGATGCCCCCGAAACCATACTCAACAGCACCTTTAGAGATTATGTGAGCTCCGAAGCCAGAGCGGCGCGCCAGCAGGATGAGGCTGTCGCCGAAGCGATGAAGCAGCATAAAGCTTCACTACAAGGCTTAATGAAGGGTTTCAACAGTTGGCAAGAGCGGGTGGAG
The DNA here is from genome assembly GCF_000813075.1 of Shewanella sp. ECSMB14102. Classification (NCBI taxonomy): domain Bacteria; kingdom Pseudomonadati; phylum Pseudomonadota; class Gammaproteobacteria; order Alteromonadales; family Shewanellaceae; genus Shewanella; species Shewanella sp. ECSMB14102. The sequence goes on along the minus strand of NZ_JWGX01000020.1, from coordinate 1,071 downwards.
GCCGTCAACAGAGTCAGCGCTGAGCTAAAGGCCAGCCAGGATCCGGCGGCGATAAAGGTGGCGCAAATATTCGAGCGCGGCCTTGAAGAAGCCGAGGCGACTCTTAAAAGTTACCTTACCAACGACAACAAGACCCCAATCGCATCTCTGACCCAGGCCAACAAGACCTTCGAACTCTTGTTGGCCGACTGGACCAACGCCGCCTATATCCACAGCAAGGACAAACAGGCCTTCGCAGCCCTGTTCAGTGAGCAGTTTAAGCAGCAACTGCCGATACAAGATCGCGAGTTGGACAAGGCGCTGAGCCGCCTTATCGATCTGCCAAATCATCTGGGGAAGTTGTCTATCGAGGATGGTTATCAGAACATTCAGCTGGAGTTTAACAATCTCCTGCCAGACTCGAACCAACGCTATGACTTTAAGGATGCCCTGCACAGCGTTAGCTTCGTGTATGAGAAGGGCGCCTGGCGACTAGACAGCGTCAGCCAGCTACCCATCCGTCACTATGACAAGAGCTAAATGTAAAATATGAACCAAGGGGCGAGTTTGAATCAACACCTCAGCCCCTTGGTAATCCTCCCCCCTTTATAACGGCAGTAAAAAGTAGAGGTTAAGCGACCATTAAAGGTGGTCGCCCATGATTGTATTGCTTCCAATTGGTGATATTACGCTTTGACTTGCCCATGACATTGACCGTAAACCTGCGATGCAAGATCTGATCATGAAGTGCCAAAAAGATTCCACTGATTTAGGCAACAAAAAACCGCCGAGTCGCTTCAGCCCCTAAACCAATGCACCCATTTCAAACTGTTTGCGGCTGTGGCTAAGCCGTCAAGGAGACTCTACCCATGAGCATACAATGAGTATGTGATTGGGTGAGCAGGCGCAGACAATAACGCCACGGTCGTCGAGGGCTGACACACTTCAGCCCCTAAACCAATGCACCCATTTCAAACTGTTTGCGGCTGTGGCTAAGCCGTCAAGGAAGCTCAGCCCATGAGCATACAATGAGTATGTGATTGGGGGAGCAGGCGCAGACAATAACGCCACGGTCGCAAACAAAAAGTAAAA
>NZ_JWGX01000002.1:0-221771 GCF_000813075.1 Shewanella sp. ECSMB14102 | reverse complement strand
CTCTCATCAGGAGGATCGGTCAACCGATCCTTATCTGATCTACGTTGCCGCTAAAGCGGGCGTTTTCAGTTAAGGCCAAACTCAGTGCTGATGACCACCGACGCCATGGGCATGACCATGAGCTATCTCTTCATGGCTGGCTTCACGGGCTGAGACCACTTCAATATCAAAGGTCAGCTCGCGACCGGCCAATGGGTGATTGATGTCCACAGTGGCCATAAACTTGCCCACCTTGACCACAGTCACTTGACGCTGACCTTGATCTGTATTGACGACCGCGCGCATGCCAGGCTTCCATACTTTGGCGCCCATCAGGTGTTTTACCGATACGCGCTGCTCAGCGCCTTCAACCCGCTCACCGTAAGTTTCAGAGGCTGGCAAGGTCACACTGAACTTGGCACCTATCTCTTTGCCTTCAATGGCTTTCTCGACTCCGGGCATCATGTTGTCATGGCCATGCAGATAGGCGATGGGATCGTGCCCCTCGTTGGTTTCCAGCACTTCACCCTTTTCATCGCGCAGTGTGTAATTGAACTGCACCACCATATCTTCTTTAACGCTCATTCTGAGTCCTCAGTATTCATGATTCCGGCGCAGCTTAACAAAACTGTCGCCTGCACTCCACTGCTTTGGATTAACGCCCCGCGCCCGGCACTATCGCCAGATGCTCGAGTCGCTCCAGCACCTGGTGGTTTTTCAATGCCAACTGACAAACACCACCATCAATTTGATGCTTAACAGAGCAATCCACACTCCAGCTGCGCAGCAGATATCCGGCCAAGGCCGCATTGCTGGCCACCTTGAGTTCGCCATCCTCCATACGATAGTCGAGCATAATCGCCTCCGGGTGTTTCAGGCTCGGATGGGGAACCAACACCAGTTCCACCGGCGTCAACCAGTTGTTGTCGGCTGCCGGTTGCTCCTTGGGCAAGGGAGAGCCTTCAAGTTCTCTGGCCTGCTTGATACGGGTCACCACAAAGTCGTTGAACTTGCCATGCAGTCTGTCAAATGCCCGCACATGCCAGCGCTGACCGTTGTTGACCAGGGCATGGGGCACTATTTCTCGAAAAGTTTCGCCGCTTGAGGTGGAGACATATTGCAGCGCCAGCGCCAGCCCTTGTTGAATCGAGCGCATCAGCGCCGCGATAATCTCGGTATCCGGATGAATAAGCCGCACCGCATCGAAACAGACCTGGCTGGGCACCAGGGGCTGTGACAAACCATCTCCAAAGCCACGGGCCAGACCCGAGAGAATGGCTTCAGGATCGTGATGAAACAAGGGCTTGAATTCATGCTGGCGCTGATAATGACGGCTGGGATGCATCAGCTTAAGATTCTGTGGCGCCAGCTCGCGATAGAGGCTGAAGTCGCGGGTGGCGGCCGCCAATCCGGTGGCAAACTTGGCAATCAGATCCTGACGACTGACCTGACCAAAATATTGCAAACTGAAATCGATAAAGGCCAGACGCTGACGCTGGCCGTGACTCAACATGTCTATGTTGCTCATCTCGCTGCGCATATCATTCCCTGAGTTCAAATCGGTGCAAGAAAACGCCAAACTCTGCTGCCGGCATTATCCGGGCAGTTTCTTGGCGCCTTTATAAACTAACATTAGCCAATCCCTTGGCTACCGGCAATCATTTTGATTAGCAGAACTAGAGTCCCAGGGCTTTAAAGGTTTCGGCAGAAGGGAAACCGTCGGCCACCAAGCCTTTGCTGAGCTGAAACGCCTGTAAACTGGCGCGGGAGTTACGCCCGAGAATACCGTCCGGCTTTCCGGCATCAAACCCCTGCTCATTGAGCTTTTGCTGCAGTGCCTTTATCTGGGCGCGGCTCAAGCGGGTTTGCTGCGGCGGTGCTTTGGCAAGCCGACCGGCGCCACTTATTCTGTCGGCCAAATGGCCTACTGAGATGGCATAAAACTCAGAACGGTTCCAACGCTGGATCACCTGGAAGTTATCGTAGCCGAGAAACGCAGGTCCCTCGTGCCCGGCGGGCAGATAGAGTCTGGCTTCCATCTGGGCCTGTGGCAGCACCCTGCCATTGCTCTGGGTCAACCCCAGCGCCTGCCAGTCAGCGAGAGACTTTTTCTGCCCCAGATGCTGATAATCAAATGATTCAGGTAAGCGAACCTCCCTGCCCCAGCGTTCGTTGCGCTGCCACCCCAGGTGAGCAAGAAAGTTTGCCGCCGAAGTCAGGGCATCGTCTATGCTGTTCCAGAGATCCGCCTTGCCGTCACCGTCACCATCGACGGCATAACTGGCATAAGCACTGGGCATAAACTGGGTGTGTCCCATGGCCCCGGCCCAGGAGCCTTGCATATCGGCCGCAGCAAAACCATATTTCTGGCTCAGCTTCAACGCTGTCATCAACTCCTGGGTAAAAAAGCCCGAACGGCGGGAGTCGCAGGCCAGGGTTGCCAGCGAATCCAACACCGGCATCTTGCCCTTGTACCCCCCGTAATTAGTCTCCATGCCCCAGAAAGACAAGAGATATTGCGGCGGCACACCGTACTCGCGCTTGAGCTTATCCAGCAGCGCTTTGTGTTCAACCAGCAGTTCCCTGCCCTTGGAAACCCGCCAATCTGTTACCCGCTTATCGAAATAGTTGGCAAATGTCTGGGTAAACTCGGGCTGACTGCGATCCAGCTCTATCACTCTGGGGACAAACTTGAGTTGCTTAAGATGTGAGTCGATGGTCTGTTGACTGATCCCCTCTTTCAGGGCCTTGTCCTGCATCGCCACAATACACTGAGGAAAAGCCGCTTCTCCGGCCTTTATCAGGGCTTCTACAGGATCCTCATTCTGGGGGGCTGCCAGCGTTTGCGTGGCCAACAGCAGGGGAAACCAGGATAATACTCTGAACACCTTCCGACTCCTTAAAAGATTAAACACCCCATCGAGTTCCATCCTAACCAGTCGCTCAGCGTTTTTTAAGCCCCGCAGGCATAATTCCCTGTCGTTGAGTCGATTTTTAAGCATTTATTCCTGTTTGTTCATCTGAGGTTAAGATTCACTTGGACTCCAGTGCTTATGCCGTATAATGGCGCCACTAACCCTTGCTCAAGAGAGAGATCATGACTGATTTAGCGCCGGCACTGAGCCAATTTATCGATAACGTCAAAGCGCACCAGCAGGTGTGGGGCTTGCAGGACGACTCCGGCGAAGGCTGGGTGGTGTGTGACTCCAGCGAATATGAAGACACAGATGTCATGCCTTTATGGTCTGATCAGGCAGTGGCCCAAAGCCATTGCACCGAGGAGTGGGTCAACTTCGCACCGGTAGCGATTTCACTGGAAGAGCTGCTGGAGTTCTGGATTGAAGATCTCAACGAAGATGGCGTATTGATTGGTATCGATTGGCGCGCCGAGCAGGAATGTCCCGAAGTTGAGCCGGTAGAGCTGGCCAAGTTCCTGGTGGACGTGGAAGCCGAATAAGCTTTATCAGGTCGGGAGTCACCAAGACTCCCGACTTCTTTTAAGACTCAGAGCAGCATCTGCACAACCCTATGCCCTGTCCCTTGGTCGACATCCCCTTTAATTGCCGTCACAGTTGCTGGTTTTGTGCCGAGCCCTGCGAGCACATTTTCGCCTTTGAAGCCTCCCCCAATGCAGAACATGCCTCACTGAGCGTGCCCGCCTGTAAGGAGTGCCTGACGCTGGCCCGCCAAAATCCTCTCACCTCGATATACGAGTGCCGTATCGCAGTTAAAGATGCATTGATGAAGCGCTACGCTAAACATCTGGCCATAGGGCTGAATTGGACCCGTGAAGAGCTGGAAGAATCTGAGTTTTCCTGCAAAATTCTTGGCGGTTTTAAACGCAGCGCCTGGTTTATGTATGAAGTGGCCAGAGACAGGATCAATGCCAAGGGCTGGCCCCTGTGCATCGAGGGAGTTCCGCTGAGCGACGAAACCCCAAATACCGGGTTTGACTTCGATGGCTTGCACTACAGCTCAGTGTTTGCCGCCATAGAGCACTACGCCAAAAACTTTGCACTGGATAAAGACTTTCTGCAGGCGCTGACCGCCATCTGCGGCCGCGACAGATTTGCCTTCGCCGTGCGCCTGGCCAGGCTCAACATCGCCGCAGACAAACGCACCAAAAAGCAACTTATCCGCGAACTGGAGCAGGAAAACAGCCGTTAATCAGCCCAGCTGGCGAATTCTGTCCTGCACGGCTTCCACCAACAGATCCGGCTGGAACTTGGAAATAAAACGATCGCAGCCCACCTTTTCTACCATCGCCTTATTGAAACTGCCGCTGAGGGAGGTATTGAGGGTAATAAAAAGATCGGCCATCCGCTTGTCATTGCGCACCTCATAGGTCAGACGGTAACCGTCCATTTCGGGCATTTCAGCGTCGGTGATCATCATCAAAATCTGCTCTGTCACCTTGAGCCCCTGATCGCACCAGGACTTAAGCAGCGTCAGCGCCTCGCGGCCATCACTGCGTTCAATCACTTCAAGCCCCAGCTGCCCCAAAGTATCGCGAACCTGGCGTCTGGCGGTGGGCGAATCGTCAACAATTAAAATCTTGTGTCCCGGCATCTTGGCCACCAAGGATTCATCCAACACACCTTCTGAGAGACGCACGTCATAGTGGATGATTTCCGCCAGTACCTTTTCCACATCGATAATCGACACCAACTCAGTTTTACCCTGGGTTTCCATCCGAGTGATGGCTGTAAGGTAATGATTGCGGCCGGCGGTTTTCGGCGGTGGCATGATATCGCCCCAGGTCATGTTGACTATATGCTCAACCTTGCCCACCAGAAACCCCTGCACACTACGGTTGTATTCTGTGATGATAAGGTTAGCGTCTTCGCCCACAGGCATGGGCGAGAAACCTATAGCGCTGCGCAGATTGATAACGGGAATCGAAACGCCACGGATATTGGCGACACCACTGATGGCTGGGTGGCTGCCTGGCATGGTCGAGAGTTCCGGCAGTTTCACTACCTCTTTAACTTTAAAAACATTGATGGCAAACAGCTGAGTCGAACTGATCCTGAACAGCAGTAACTCCAGCCGATTCTCTCCGACGAGTTGGGTTCGTTGATCTACTGATTCCAATACATTTGCCATAACAACTACTTGTCCAATTCTACTGCTGAATATTACGTCGATTATAGTGGTAAAGCGGCGGAACAAACCATGCTTCAGGGCAAATTTAGGCTAAATTGTCTTAAATGATATGCACTTGGCTACTGTTATATCCGTTACAAACATCTGCCTTCATAGAGTTAAGCTGGGCTACAGCAAAAGCCCACGCACGCTCACTGATTACACGTCATTATCCCGCTCATGCTTGCCGAAGGTTTTACGGGCCAGGATGATACCCGCCAGCCCCGACAACTGGTGTTGACGAATAATCTCAAAGTTGCCGCTATCTTCAACAACAGCCAAGAGTTCAGCGTGATTGAAACGGTTTTCCTGGGGATGCTCAAACAGACGTCGACTCAAAGGATTACAGATGGCGGCGCGATAAAGCTCTTCCATGACGAAATAGCCGCCAGGGCGCAACACTCTGTACACTTCGACCACCGCCTGTTGCCAGTCCGGAATATGATGAAAGGCGGCAAAATCGACCACAAGATCAAACTGGCTATCGGCAAAGGGCAAGCCGCTGCCATCACCCTGGCACAGATGCAACCAGTTTTGATCCGAATACCGCCCGGCGCAGTGGCTGACCATGTCGGAATCAAAATCGAGCGCCCATACTTCTTGCGCCCCCAGTTCCTGACGCACAAAAGCGATTCCCTCACCAAAGCCGCAACCTATCTCCAAGGCGCGACTAAAAGCCGGTAAAGGCTTGGCAAACAGCTTCAGCAACATCCGCCGCTCCAGCCGCCTTTGCAGCCACAAACGCAGCGGATGCCTGACTATCGATTTTTCAAAGCGATTGAGTTGCATAAATGGCGATCCACGCAGAATAATTCATGGTTAACTTTTAAGTGCCCTTGCGGCGACAATCATCTTCACTCGTCCCCAAAGGGTTCCAGCGGCAGTTGATCCCAATAGATGCCCTGACCAAAGAAGTCTTCCAACAGTTGATTGAGTCGCGAAAAACTACTCACCCTTTGCGGCTTGCCGCTGATACAGTGCCACACGTACCTGTGGCAGTTATTATCAAACAGGTCATAATCCCGATATTGAAACAGGCTCTCGCCGGCGCGGGCCAGTGCTTGTTCACTGACCAAGGGCATTCTTTGATGATCGCAGGCGACAAACACCTTGCTGCCGCTGCGACCTGCCAGAAAACGCTTCACCGACACAGGCCGTACAAGGCCACTGCCGTGGAGCTCGGCCAACATACCGTCGCCGAGCCAGATACCTGTGTGTTCAATGACCCCGAATACGTGGCAGCACACCAGCATCCCGGGCTGCACCTGTTTGACACTCTGACTGTGAAACCATTCACTGGGTGTCAACCGCGCCTGACCCTTGACGCGCTGTACCGGCAGCTCCTTGAGTAATCGATTCTGGGCGATCTTCTTACGCTTCAGTCCTTCATCGGCAAGCCAAATGGTGCCGAGGGCTGCAGAACCGAGCCATAGGAGAGGCAGCGCCATAGGCATACTCCTTATATTATCCTTCGCCGAAGGTTTGCATCTCTGTCAGATCCGTACCGGGGCGGCAGAGCATGGTTCCCAAAGCACTAATTGCAGATACAACAATTGCAATATAAAAAGCCTGACGCCGGTATACACGCTCCAAGGGCCCCTCTTTACCCTTAAACAAGTCAATATGAGCCGCAAGTTTAAATTCTAGTGAAGATTCAGCCAATTAAGCCCACCTTTTTTGAGTAAATTAACACTCACTACTGCAAACTTTTCGGAACATCTTTTCCTGGACTGGTCAGATCTGCTTCACATAGTCCGTCAACAATGGGCGCTTTGGCAAACTTTTGCTAGTATCCGCGCCAAACAACAACACAAAAGTGTAAACCAGCATGCATATTGAAACCCCGGTAATGATAACTTTTCTGGGTTATTTGGCCCTGATGATGGGGATAGGTCTTTGGGCCTACAAGGCGACCGATTCGGTCGATGACTATATTCTCGGCGATCGCAAGATGGGCCCGGCGGTGACCGCTCTCAGTGTCGGCGCCTCCGACATGTCCGGTTGGCTGCTGCTGGGTTTGCCCGGCGCCGTCTATCTCGGCGGTTTGGGCGAAGCCTGGATGGGAATAGGCCTGTTACTGGGCGCCTGGCTTAACTGGCTTTTGGTGGCCAAACGTCTGCGGATCTATACCCAGATGGCCGACAATGCTCTCACGCTGCCAGACTTTTTTGAGAAGCGTTTCAACGACGAGGGCGGCCTCCTGAAACTGGTATCTGCCGTCACCATATTGCTGTTTTTCACCTTTTACGCCTCCTCCGGCATGGTGGGCGGCGCTGTGCTGTTCAGCAATGTCTTTGGCTTCGAGTACCTGACGGCGCTGCTGATAGGTTCCGCTGTGATAGTGGCCTATACCTTTGTCGGCGGTTTTTTTGCAGTCAGTTGGACAGACTTCTTCCAGGGCTGCTTGATGTTAATCGCCCTGTTGATAGTCCCGGTCAGCATGTTTACCCAACCAGAGAGCCACCAAAGCCTGGATACCCTGGACCCAGCCATGCTGTCGTTATGGAGCGATAAGCTGACCCTGATAGGTCTGCTGTCGGCTCTGGCCTGGGGGCTGGGTTACTTTGGTCAGCCCCATATTCTGTCACGCTTTATGGCGATTAACAGTGTTAAGGATCTGCCGGTTTCACGCCGCATCGCCATGAGCTGGATGTTTGTCTCCCTGATCGGCGCCCTGGCGACCGGCATTGCCGGCTCGCTCTACTTTGCCGATGAGCCGCTCAAGAATCCGGAAACTGTATTTATCCATCTGACTCAGGTCGCCTTTAACCCCTGGATTGGAGGCCTGCTTATCGCCGCTATCTTGTCGGCCATCATGAGCACCATAGACTCGCAACTGCTGGTATGTTCCAGCGTGATCACCGAAGATTTCTACCGCAAGTGGCTCAGGCCCGAGGCTTCAAGCAAGGAGCTGATGTTGGTCGGTCGTATCGGCGTGTTGGCCATTGCCATTATCTCAGTGGTTGTTGCCCTGGATCGGGAAGCCAGTGTACTGGGCCTGGTGAGCTATGCCTGGGCCGGTTTCGGTGCCGCCTTTGGCCCTGTGGTCATCCTGGCACTGTTTTGGCGTGGCTACAGCCGCAACGGCGCCATTGCCACCATCCTAGTTGGCGGCTTGACAGTAATCATCTGGAAACAATTGGAAAGCGGTATCTTCGCCCTCTATGAAATATTGCCTGGATTCATTCTGGCAACTCTGGCCGGGATTGTAGTTAGCCGTTTGTCGCCGCCATCCGAGGCTACACAGACACAATTCAGTCGCTTCAAACAGAGTCTCTAACCACGATACTTATGCCGCCGCCATAGTTTGGCGTACACTTGTACGCCAAACGCGTTCGCAGTTTGTAATTTATTGTGTCTCTAACTTTTACAGCTTGGCAACACTGTCAATGGTTGTTTTCAATCGCTGAAAACACAGTTATCACTGCTTTTCCTGTCAACTACCTACTTTTCAGTTCGTGACACGTTCGCAGCACATTTGCAGAAATTAACCAAAATATTACAATTTTTCACATCTGGTCGGAGTTGTTGACACACTGGAGCATCCATAAGATGCACTGGACTAATAAGCGGGTGCCTGTGGGGTATTAAAGACTGACAGCCAACCTGCAAACATAAAAGAGAAGATAATAATGAAGTATTTCAACAAGACTCTTATCGCAGTTTCTGTCGCGCTGATCAGTGGCCAGACCCTGGCAGCCGGTTTCCAGCTCAACAGCCAATCAGCCACAGGTATCGGCCGTGCTTTTGCCGGTGATGCCGTGATTGCAGACAACGCATCCGTGTTATCCCGTAACCCGGCCGCCATGGCACTGTTTGACAAAGCCGCTATTTCGGTTGGTGTCACCACTGTTGACGTCCAGGTAGATATCAAAGACGTTAACTTCATGGGCGGCCAGGTGGATCTGGGGGGGATTGATGATGCAGGCAGCGTCAAATGGATCCCCAACATCTATTACATCCAGCCTTTGAACGATAAATGGGCTGTCGGTTTTGCGGCCTTTTCCAACTTCGGTACCGGCACAGACAGCGCATCATTGGTCAATAGCAAAACAGTTGCGGCTCCTTATGATCTGATAGGTAATACCGAAGTAACCACCATCAACTTCAACACCAGTGTTTCCTACCGCATCAATGATATGTTGAGTTTGGGCGTCGGACTGGATTTGGTTTATGGCGAAGGCAACCTGGATCGCTATTACAATCAAATGCCTTTGGTCGATGTGGATGCCGATGGTTGGGGCATTGGCGGTATTGTTGGTGCCACACTTGAGCTAAATGAGAACAACCGTTTTGGCCTGAGCTACCGTTACAGCCCCAATGTCGATGTGAGTGGTCATATTGCGACACTGACACCTTTACCAGGCCAAACAAACAGTTTTGCGTCAACCCTGTTTGATGAGCTGGAAGTGCCTTTGGCTGACATATTCCAGTTGGCCGGTTTCCACCAGTTAACCGAAAACTTTGCGGTTCATTACACGGCTCAATACACCCGCTGGGGTAACTTTGATCAAATTACTGCCAAAGATGGTGTCAGCAGCATTTATGGTACAGGTACTGTGATTGCCAATAATGTCAATGCTCCTCTGAAGCAGTATCAGTGGAAAAACTCCTGGCTGATGAGTGTAGGCGGAACTTACGACATCAATGAGCAGTTCACCGTGCGTGCCGGTTACATGTTCGACAATGGTGTTGTCGATGAAATCAGCTCTATCTCCATTCCAGACTCTGACCGTCAATGGTTCACTGCAGGCTTGAGCTACCACATCAACCAGCATCAAACCATCGACTTCGGTATGGCCTTTGTTAAAGGTGAAGAAGTGGAACTGGTAGAAAACAGTGCAGTAGTTGGCCCGGTTAACGCCATTACCAAATCAGAAGCCATGTACTACTCAGTGCAGTACAGCTATCAATTCTGAGCCAAGGCTCCAACGAGTTTAAGCTGACAAGGCCGCCCTTCTGGGCGGCTTTTTTGTTGATTAACAGCAAGTTGTTCAGGCAGCATTCAAGCTTACAGATGCATTCTCGCCAAGGCTTGGTTATCTTATGGAAGGTGTAAACTGCGCTGCATCGGCTGACTTACAAGGCCGGATATAAGGCGTACTTCGTACCTCTCCTATGTCACAAAAGGATTTCGAAATGAGTAAAAATTATTCTCTGGCGGCCCTGTTGCTTGGGGGTTTTATTTGCGCCGGTTTACTGCTGCTTGGCACCAGTATTGGAAACAGCCTGCTGGCAATGAAAGGTATGGAGCGAACCGTGGCGGTCAAAGGTCTGGCTGAACGCGAGGTCAAGGCCAACGTCGCCATCTGGCCGATTCGCTTCAATGAGGTGGATAACGATCTCAACACCTTGTATCAGACGGTGCAACAAAAAACAGATAAAGTGACGGCCTTTCTTGAACAGCAAGGTTTCAACAAGGATGAAATCTCTGTCTCTCTGCCTTCCATAGAAGACAGGCAAGCCCAGGGTTATGTCGATCCCAATGTTAAGTATCGCTACGCAGCCCGGGTGACAGTGTCGCTTTATACTCACCAGGTGGATCTGCTGCTTGAGAGCCGTAACAAGCTGCTGGCCCTGGCCAAAGAAGGCATTGCCATCGCCAGTCAGGACTATGACAGTCGCATCGAATTCCTGTTTACCGAACTCAACAGTATCAAGCCGTCCATGGTGCAGGAGGCTACCCAAAATGCCCGTGAAGTGGCCGAGAAGTTTGCCAAAGATTCAGACTCGGTACTTGGGAAGATCAAACAAGCCAGTCAGGGCACCTTCACCATTTCCGATCGCGACAGTAATACGCCTTACATCAAGAAGGTGCGAATCGTCTCTACCCTCACCTACTATCTCAACGACTGAACTTTTGAAGCGCAAACCTGAAACGGATTTTTCAATATAAACAGGTGGCCAAGGCCGCCTGTTTTCGTATCTGTATTCTGGCTGTGTATATTCTGGCCTGGGTATTCAAGGTCTAGTCAGTTACTCAAGCCACCTCTTATTTAATCATATTTTTCTAATAATAGTTGCAGGCGACCACCTTATTCATTAGAATTTTCTCATAGATGCTTTTTTGAGAACAGTTCCATGCCCAGAATAACGCCAGTATTGACCCTGTTACTGCCCGCGCTGCTGCTCATTCAACCCGTTAAGGCAGCCGAGCCGGCCACAGTGACTGTCCGCCAGACAGAGCACTCCCAATTGCTGACCCTGGATGGCAGGCTCGAGGCGGTCAAGGCCGCAACCGTGTCGGCCCAAACCTCGGGACGGATCCTAAAGCTTTACTTTGATGTCAACGACCGAGTCCCCGCCGGGGCGGCGCTGCTTGAGATCACCAGTGAAGAACAAGGCGCGTCCCTGGCGGCGGCCGAGGCGGAATACGCCAGAGCCAGAGCCTTGGATACCGAAGCGCAGCTGACGCTCAAGCGCTATCAGGAACTGTTTCCCAAGGGCGCGATTTCCCGCGGCCAAATGGATCAGGCCATAGCCAATGCCAAGTCAGCCTCCCAAGCGGCCAGCGCGGCCAAGGCGAGGATCATTCAGGCAAAAGAATCACTGAAATACACAGTCGTCAGCGCACCATATGCTGGCATAGTCACGGCCAGGCATGTGGAAGAGGGAGAAACAGTCGCTCCCGGTCAGCCGCTCCTGTCCGGTTTTGCCGACGATGAGATGCGGGTGGTGATGCAGCTGCCGCAGCGTTTTCTTCAGGCCGCTAAAGCCACAGACAAGATGACGGTTATCCTAGCCGATGGCCGCAGTTTTGACGTTACCACCCCCAAGGTCTTTGGTTTCAGTGATGAGCAGAGCCGCGCCTTTCAGGTGAGACTGCCACTGCCGGCCAACACAGGCGATCTGCTGCCCGGCAGTTTCGTTAAGGTGCGCTTTGCCATAGACAAACGCCAGGAGATAGTGCTGCCCAAAGAAGCGCTTTACAGCGTCAATGAGCTGTCGGCCGTCTACCTCAAGCGCGGCGATAACTTTGTCCTGCAACAGGTACGTCTGGGAGATGTGCGTGACGATGGCGTGACCATACTGGCAGGACTCGAAGCCGGAGACATAGTCGCCGCCAACGCCTATCAGTTGCTGCTCGAGCAGCGCCAGGCCAAGTAAGGGGAACTCATGGCTAATCACAGCGAAAATAACACCGGCATCTCCGGCCGCATTGCCGCCAGTTTCCAGCTCAGTGCCATTACGCCGCTGCTGGCCCTGCTGGGCTTGTTGCTGGGGATGTTTGCCATTATGGTCACTCCCAAGGAGGAAGAGCCTCAGATAGATGTGACCTTTGCCGATGTGTTTATCCCCTTCCCCGGCGCCACACCGACCGAAGTCGAGCAGCTGGTGACCCTGCCGGCAGAAGAGGTGATCTCGCAGATAAAAGGCATAGATACCCTCTACTCCTTCTCGCAGCCCGATGGCGCGATGATCATCGTCATCTTTGAGGTGGGTGTGCCCCGCAACGAGGCGATAGTCAAACTCTACAATCAAATCTATTCCAACCTGGACAAGCTGCCCAGAGCCGCGGGTGTGGGCGATCCCTTGATAAAACCCATGGGCATAGACGATGTGCCCATTGTCAGCCTGACTCTCTGGTCAGAGGATCCCGGTGTCTCGGCTCAGCAACTGACTCATGTGGCCCATGGGCTCGAAACCGAACTCAAACGCATTCCCGGCACCCGAGATGTCGAGTCCATGGGGTCCCATGAGTTGGTGCTCAATGTGCGCATCAATCCGGCCCAAATGAGCTTTTATGGTGTCAGCTTCGATGCCATCAACCGGGCGCTCGGCGCCAACAATGCGGTCTCCATGCCCGTGTCTCTGGTGCAGGATAACCAGGAGATCAAGGTGCAGACCGGCCAGTTCCTGCGTTCGCTGGAGGATGTGCAGCAACTAGTGGTCGCGGTGCACAATGACAGCCAAGGCAAGGCCGCCCCTGTCTTCCTCAGTGATATTGCCGATATCAGCCTCAAGGCCGACGTGCCCCTCTATGGCGCCTGGCATCAGAACGGTCACAGCGCCGAAGCAGAAGCTAAAGGCGTCTTTCCGGCAGTGACCATAGCCATAGGCAAACAACCGGGTGAAAACGCCGTGGATGTCGCCGATGCAATCCTTGCCAAGGTGGAAAAGAGCCGTAACCTGCTTATTCCGGACAATGTCAATGTCATCGTGTCGCGCAACTATGGCGTGACGGCGGCTGACAAGTCCAACACTCTGATCTTCAAGTTGATCTTTGCAACCGCCGCTGTGGTTATCCTGGTGGTGTTCACCATGGGAATGCGCGAGGCACTGGTGGTGGGTGTGGCGATTGTCATTACCCTGGCGATTACCCTTTTCGCCTCCTGGGCCTGGGGCTTTACCCTCAACCGGGTATCCCTGTTTGCACTGATCTTCTCCATAGGTATTTTGGTGGACGATGCCATAGTCGTGGTGGAAAACATCCACCGCCATATGGCCATGGGCAAACGCAGCCTGAGTGAACTCATTCCCGCTGCCGTGGATGAAGTGGGTGGCCCCACCATTCTGGCGACCTTTACCGTTATTGCGGCATTGCTGCCGATGGCCTTTGTCTCGGGGCTGATGGGCCCCTATATGAGCCCTATTCCCATCAACGCCAGCATGGGCATGTTGATCTCCCTGGCGGTGGCCTTTGTGGTCACTCCCTGGCTCAGTCACAAACTGCTCAGGCACAAGGGTGGCGAGGGGCATAGCGACAACGCCAGCCCTGTAATGCTCAAGCTGTTTACCCGGCTTATCAAGCCATTCCTCGAGAGCCGCAAGGCCCGAGTAGGCATGGCGGCCGGCGTGTTTGTGCTGATAGGCATGGCCGTTGCCCTGCCCGTCGGCCAGTTGGTGGTACTCAAGATGTTGCCCTTCGACAACAAGAGCGAATTCCAGGTGATGGTGGATATGCCGGAAGGCACGCCGGTGGAGCAGACGGAAAAAGTCCTCAAGGCCTTGTCCGATTATCTGGTGACTGTACCCGAAGTGCAGCATCTGCAGCTCTATGCCGGCACCCATGCCCCGATCAACTTCAACGGCCTGGTCAGGCATTACTTTGTCCGCAACAGTCAGGAGCTTGGCGATATTCAGGTCAATCTCAGTGACAAACAGCACAGGGACAGAGACAGCCACAGCATAGCCCTGGCGGTGCGCGGCCCGCTGCAGCAAATCGCCCAGGGCTTCAACGCCAATGTCAAAGTGGTGGAAGTGCCCCCCGGCCCACCTGTGTGGTCGCCGATTGTGGCCGAGGTCTATGGCCCCAGCCAGGATATTCGCCAGCAGGCGGCCAGCGAGCTGCAGTCCCTGTTCCAGGCGACCGAAGATGTGGTGGATATCGATATCTTCCTGCCGGCGGCACAACAGAAATGGCAGGTGCTTATCGACCGCAGCAAGGCCAGTCTGCTGGGCGTGCCCTACGCCAACATAGTGGATCTGGTGGCCACAGCTGTCGGCGGCAAGGATATCAATGTGCTGCATAAGCCGATGCAGAAACGCCCGGTGCCCATTCGCCTGGAACTGCCGGAGGCCAACAAACTGGATTTGACTTCAGTACTCAACCTGCGCCTCGACAGCCTCCATGGCGGCACTGTGCCCGTGGCCGAATTGGTGACAATCCGCAAGGGGCAGATAGACGCGCCCATCATTCACAAAAACATGATCCCGATGATCATGGTGATTGCCGACATGGCCGGGCCGCTCGACAGCCCACTGTACGGCATGTTTGAAATGGCGGCGGATATCGACTCAGAAGGTGGCCTTGGCTTCAACCAGCATTATTTCAGCCAACCCGATGGTCTGGATGCCATCAGCGTACTCTGGGATGGCGAGTGGAAGATCACCTATGAAACCTTCCGTGATATGGGCCTGGCCTATGGGGTCGGCATGATTGCCATCTATCTCCTGGTAGTGGCTCACTTCCGTTCCTATCTGGTACCGCTGATCATTATGGCTCCTATCCCCTTGACCATTATCGGGGTCATGCCGGGGCACGCCTTGCTCGGCGCCCAGTTCACCGCCACCTCCATGATAGGCATGATAGCGCTGGCGGGGATCATAGTGCGTAACTCCATACTCCTGGTGGACTTTATCAACCAGGAAACCGCTGCAGGAGTGCCATTTGAACAGGCGGTCATTCACTCCGGCGCCGTGCGGGCCAAACCTATCATGCTCACCGCCCTGGCGGCCATGATAGGCGCCATGTTTATTCTGGATGACCCTATCTTCAACGGTCTGGCCATCAGTCTTATCTTCGGGATCCTGATCTCCACCCTGCTGACATTGGTGGTGATCCCGGTACTTTACTATGCCCTGATGCGCAAGCGCATCGACTCAGTGATCAACCAGGCCCAGGTGGCCAAAGGAGCTTAAAATGTCTGTAGAACGTGCCACTATGGCCTTTGCCGGATTTATGGTGATGTTGTCATTACTGTTAACCGCCACTGTCCATCACAATTTTGTATGGCTAACTCTGTTTGTTGGCGCTAACCTATTCCAAAGTGCTTTTACCGGCTTTTGTCCTGCCAGCATGCTGATGCGTAAATTCGGTATGAAAACAGAGGCTGAACAGGCCAAGGCCACTGATTAAGGAATGCAAGTGAAGATAATAACCCGTACCCAACGCCATTTCCTGTGGCTGACAACTCTGCTGTTTGCTGTACTGCTGAGCCTCAGTGTTCGCGCTGAGCAGATGGTTCCCGAGGTGGCGCTGACCAAGGTCGCCCAAGGCGCCATGCTGGTGGATGTCAGAACCCCGGAGGAATATGCAGAGGGACATCTGCCAGAGGCGGTTAATATCCCCTTTGAGCAGATAGCCGAAGCTTTTGCCAAACAGGGCATTGCCAAGGACACCCCTGTGGTTGTCTACTGCCGTAGCGGTCGCCGCTCAGGCATTGCCAAAGAATCACTGGAAAAAGCCGGTTATCAGGAAGTCTACAATGGTGGCGGCTATGATAGCCTCAAGGCCAGCGCCGGCAACTAGCTGACCAGATAGCCATTAACTACTGCGCCACTCATGCAACCAGGCCCACTCAAGTGGGCCTTTTTACAAAACAGTCAACACAAAAAATTAACAAAAGCCAGAAACCAAAGATGACGGACAAGCGTCAAAAAATGCACCTCCAGTCAAAAAACCGCCTTTGCCTCATACTAAAGTATCCTTTTCGCAACCATTATTCTTAAAAGTAATTTCTTATGATAAATTGGAATATCTGGCACAATTAAACATACAAATCAATAAACTACACATACCTCACAGCTCACAACCCTATCCAACCTCGCATCCAGGCTTATTCAAAACCGGCAAAATTTCATGCACCCGACAATGATACATTTGGTAACACTAAACGCTTGATTGAATTTTTATTCACAAAAAATGAAATACAGCAAAACGAAATCAGAACACCATACCGCTAACATTTGTTTTACATGGTTTTTTCGTGACGGTAGATTGCAAAAGGGTCATTTAAGTGAACGCTGAAGTGCCCGAGGACAATAAACCAAGATCTGTTACACGGAAGACAAGTATGAAAAAAATAACAAATAAACAGCTGGTCCTGAGTCTGTCCATGCTGGCCCTGGCAGTTTCTGCCGGTGTTCATGGTGCACCTTTCCAGCCTCAAGCCAATGATCTGTCACAGCAGTCGCCCCTGCCCAAACGCTATATCGTTAAGTTCAAGGACAACAACGGCCTGCAAACCCTGAATGGTCAAAGCGAACTGAATCAGGTATTCGGCCAGCACAGAGCGCTTAACGGCGTTAAGGCGCGCGAAATGAAGCGCATTGGTCGCAGCCACAGCTACAGCGTCAAGTTGGATAACCCCGGACTCAAGGCGCTACGTGCCCGCACCGATGTGGAGTATGTCGAAGAAGATATGCCCCGCCGCTTGTTGAGTGAAACCACGCCCTGGGGGCAAACCTATGTCGGCTCGACTCAGTTGGCCGATAACCTCAGCGGTAATCGCACCATATGTATCATAGACTCCGGCTATGATCGTGCCCACCAGGATCTCAGTGGCAACAATGTCACAGGTACCAACAACTCGGGCACCGGAAACTGGTTCGAGCCGGGCAATAACAATGCCCACGGAACCCACGTTGCCGGCACCATAGCCGCCATCGCCAATAATGAAGGCGTGGTTGGGGTGATGCCGAATCAGAACGCCAATATCCATGTGATCAAGGTATTCAACGAGTCAGGTTGGGGTTACTCCTCTTCATTGGTATCTGCCGTGGATACCTGTGTCGACAATGGCGCCAATGTGGTCACCATGAGCCTGGGTGGCCCAAGATCCAGCACCACTGAGCGCAATGCCATGACCAACCACTTTAACAACGGCGTGCTCTTGATTGCTGCAGCCGGTAATGCCGGCAACAATACCCACAGCTACCCGGCTTCCTATGATGCGGTAATGTCTGTGGCCTCGGTCGACAGCAATAAAGACCACTCGGCCTTTTCACAGTATACCAATCAGGTCGAAATCTCCGGCCCGGGTGAAGCTATCCTCTCAACCGTGACTCGCGGTGAAGGACGCCTGGCTGATATTGTCATTGCCGGTCAGTCGCTGTTTGCCGAAGGCGTGGTGCCTCACAACCGCCTTGTACCATCGGGCAGCAACTATGTGCCCTCGCCCATCAGCGCCAGTGCCGGCGGCGAACTGGCCGAGTGTGACACCAGCGGCGGCAACTACAACTGTGGCAACATGACGAGCAAAGTCTGTTTGGTGCAGCGTCTGGAAAACCAAGGTGCCGGTTATCCCGAGATCAATGCGGTTCGCGCCTGTAATAACGCCGGTGCAGCAGCGACTATTGTCTACTCCAACAGCACTCTGCCCGGACTGCAAAACCCCTTCTTGGTGGACTCAAACACTGAATTGACCAAGGCATCTGTGTCGGTAGACCGTGAAACCGGTCTGGCGCTGCGTAACCAAATCGGTCAGCAGGCCAGCGTATCCAACACCATTGGCGAAGATTATGAGTACTACAACGGTACTTCCATGGCGACGCCACACGTATCCGGCGTCGCGACTCTGGTATGGAGCTATCACACTGAGTGTAGCGCCGCCCAGGTGCGTCAGGCACTGAAAGCTACCGCCGAAGATCTGGATGTGCCCGGCCGTGACGATCGCACCGGCTATGGTCTGGTCAATGCCGTGGCCGCCAAGGAATACCTGGATGCCTCCTGTAATGGCCCGAGCGATCCCGGCACACCAAGCGATGGTCAGTTGGAAAACGGTGTGGCAGTCAATAACCTAAGCGGTGCCAAAGACGATGAACTGCACTTCTTCCTCGATGTGCCTGCCGGCGCCTCCAATCTCAGCTTCAACCTGAGTGGCGGCACTGGTGATGCCGACCTTTACATGCAGTACGGCGCGGCTCCAACCACCAGCAGCTTCGATTGTCGCCCCTGGAAAAGCGGCAACACTGAAAGCTGTTCGGTCAACAGTCCTCAAGCCGGTACTTACTATGTGATGGTTCGCGGTTACAGCAGCTTCGGCGGTGCCAGCCTGGTGACTAGCTACACAGGCTCAAGCAGCACAAATCCAGGTGGCGCAGCGAGTTACACCAATGGTGACAATATCGATATTCCCGACAACAACAGCACTGGCATTACCAGCCCCATCAGTGTCAGCCGCAGCGGTGATTCGGGCGTAGTCACTGTGGATGTCAGCATAGTGCATCCTTACATTGGTGATCTGCAGATTGAACTGCACAGCCCCAATGGCCGGATTGCCGTGCTGCACGACAACACAGGCAAAGGCACAGACAATATCAACCAGAGCTATTCGGTCGATATGACAGGTGTCGAGTCCAGTGGTACCTGGTTGCTCAAGGCCGTCGACTCGGGTCGCCGTGACCTAGGCTACATCGACAGCTGGTCACTGCACTTTAAGTAATCTCTCTTTCAAGGGGCCGCTACGGCCCCTTTTTCCTCTCTCTCTATGGTTTCCCCTTGGCTAAAGAGCTGCCGGACAGTTTGACGCAACTTTTTCAACCTTTTTGCAAGGCATTTGAAAAGCTTCTCGGTTATACTGGCGCCGCTTTTATAACACCAGCTACCAAGGCCCATTGATGACAGCTCCCAACTCCCCT
Source organism: Shewanella sp. ECSMB14102 (assembly GCF_000813075.1). Classification (NCBI taxonomy): domain Bacteria; kingdom Pseudomonadati; phylum Pseudomonadota; class Gammaproteobacteria; order Alteromonadales; family Shewanellaceae; genus Shewanella; species Shewanella sp. ECSMB14102. The sequence continues at coordinate 202,565 of NZ_JWGX01000002.1, read as the reverse complement.
CAAACCAACAAAGATCCCCTGCACGGCTTGACCCTCAAGGCGATACTCACAGAAATGGTGGAGCATTACGGTTTTGATGGCCTGGCACAAAGGATAAAAGTGCGCTGCTTCAGCCATGATCCCAGCATTAAATCGAGCCTGACTTTTTTGCGAAAGACCCAATGGGCCAGGGAAAAACTGGAACGCCTCTATCTGACCAGCAAGGGCTTGCCCATTCCGCCTCACCTGCTGGACAGTTCAACCCCGGCAACACGGGAAAAGCCGGCCAAACAAATCTGTGCCGACAAACCTCAGACCAATGCCCATATCTGGGGCAAAAAAACCGACTAACCAGGCCCAGATACAGCACGCAACCCGCTATATTTTTAAACAATTTTGCCTCAAAATTGCTAAAGTCTCTCTCAATGCAGCCGATAAGCAGTTATCGACTATCAGCACGAATAGATGCCGCCAGGGAGGTTAATGATGAACATTGCAGGCTTAGGTCAACTCGCCACTCAAGGAACAGGTCCCCGAAGCCTGAGTGAAGTCACTGTGGTCGCCAAGGACACAGCTAAGGAAAGCGCTGCCACAAGTCCCGACAGCCAGGATAAAGTGAATATCTCTTCTGCCGGTCACAAAGCACTGGCGGATGATGTGGGCGGTCAGTTGCACAGAAATAATTCGGCGCAAACCTCAGAAGCGCAGGAAGCCGCCGAGGAAGATACCTCGGGTATGTCTGAAATTGACAAGAAGATTAAGGAACTGCAGAACAAGCTCAAAGAGTTGCAGCAGGAGTTGCAGCAGTTGAATGGTGATGACTCAGAGGCCGCCGAGATAAAGCGTAAACTGCTGCAGGATCAGATAGCCGCCGTCAGTGGTCAACTGGTCGCCTTAATCAAAGAGAAAACCCACCAGGACAAGAATGCTGCCACTGAGGGCTGATGCCGCTCAGATAGGCATGCTGAACAGCAGGCGCCAGATCTCCAGCCCATCACCACTGCGGTAACTGAGCCCCAATCTGTCTATGCCAAGTACGGGCTTGGCAAGGGCCAGGGTGGCGCCCAGCTCAATACTGCCGGACACCAAGGTGTCCTGATTGAGGTCGCCGGCAAACTGTAACTGGTCAAAATACCAATAACCCAAAGCGAACACCCTGGGCTGCATCTGTAACCCCTGCCAGGACCAGTGATAAGGCAAGCCGATATCTACCCCGGTTTGCAATACGGAAAAGCTCTGGCTAATGCTGAACGCCCGTTCACTGTAGGCGGCAAATTTCAACCGGGTCACCCACAAAGAATCTGCCTGCCACAGTTCAAAATGACGTAAGCCACTGATGCCGGCAGCCATGATGGCGACATTACCGCCTTGGTCGAAATTACTGCCAAAACCGAGATCGCCATAGGCCTCCATGCGCCAGTTTTCATCCAGACGCCAACGCTTTTCAAAGCCGGGGGTCACGGTCAAGGTACCAACACTGGATGGCAGTTCAAATTCACCGGCATCTTCAAGGCTGTAGTTGAAAAAGCCTACAGAGATAGGCAGGCGCAATAAGAACTCCGAGTCCTCACTCTGCTCCAACGTAAAGTCCAGCGGTAAGCTGATGACTGTGGCATCCTGCTCGGATGCGCGATAGACCCCACTGCCAAGATAGCTGCCAAAGGCATAATGGGAGTTGTCCGGTGGCCGAGCGTGGCCGGGAGACTCTTGAGCATAGATTGGCGCTGCAAGCAGCAAAAGCCCCAGGGAAGACACACTCAATAAACCAACTTGGGTTGATGCTTTCCCCGGTGACTTCATCTTTGCCGACTCAGTCCTGATGACCTTCGGTGAAATGATACTCAGACATCATATGGCCAAGCTCAGTAGACTTGGTCTTGAGATAGGCTTCGTTGTAACGGTTTTTGCCAACCTGCAGCGGTACCCGCTCGACGACTTCAATGCCGATATCTTTCATCGCCTGCACCTTGCGCGGATTATTGGTCATCAACCTAACCTTGTGAACACCGATTTTTTCCAGCATGGGCGCAATCATATCGTACTTGCGCATATCGGCCGGAAAGCCCAGGCGCTCGTTGGCTTCCACTGTATTGGCGCCATCGTCCTGCAACTCGTAGGCTCGAATTTTGTTCAACAGCCCAATGCCACGACCTTCCTGACGTAGGTAGAGAATAAAGCCCTGACCGGCTTCAGCGACATTTTGCATCGCGGTCTGCAGTTGAAAGCCGCAGTCACAGCGCAGGCTGAACAGGGCATCTCCGGTGAGACATTCCGAATGGATCCGTCCCAGCATGGGTTTATCGGCTTGGAGCTCACCAAAAGTCAGCGCCACATGCTCTTTACCGGTTTCGGTATCCTCGAAACCATGCATGGCAAACACCCCCCAAGGGGTTGGCAATTTGGCGGTGGCGATAAATTTAATAGACATGAATTAACCTTAACGACTGCTCTCATTCCCTGAGACGGTTAACATCCTTCAAAATCAAGATAATAGTGAAGCGCGCTCAGTACTCAGGCCGGTCATTTTATGCGTTTTTACCACCGACCGAAATACCCAAGTGAATTCATTGGTTATTATTTGCTGTCACGGCGGCAGTTAAAATGCCTTGGGTGCAAACCCGGTAACGGCAGTAATGCCCATTTCTCTGCCCAGCGCTGTCATGGGATGCACAACGACCAACCCCCGAACCGACTTTTTGAGCTTGCCCATATCGGCCTGTTCGGCCTTGGTGAGTGCACGGCTAAACGGCAGATCGCGAATAGACTGCCCCTGTTTGCCAAGCTGACGACTCTGCTGCCCCTTGATGGCTGCAATCCGCTTACTGACGGCGGCGATTTCCCGCTGAAACTGGGCAATGATAGGACCATCGCCACGTTGCTCTGCGGCGGCCAATTTACGGCGATACTGATCCAGCTTATCGTTGAGCTGTTGCAGCTCCTGCTTCAAATTCATTCTGTTACCTTACAAAATCCCGGCACCCTGAGAATGGACGGCCTGGTTGCCGTAAATGTGCCGGACAGAAGTATAACAGCAACTCAAGCTCAGGTGACGGGGTTTTTTAGCAGGGAAAAGCAATTGTGTTAACCAGTTTTCACTTTTGTACTTATTGAGGGGCTTTGAGCAGGTGTATCACCTGATTGGCCGAACCGCGAAACTTCAATGAGGGGTCCGCTTGCTCCTGCACAAATTTACCATCCACCAACACATGAATAAGCCCGAGCAATTCCCGCTGCGCAGGACTGAGCTCATCGAGACGATAACCAGTCCAGAGCCAGACATCCTTTCCCGGGCATTCGTCGCGCACCCGCAACAGCAAGGCCTTGATGGCGTCAAGATTGCCCGGATACAGTGGGTCACCGCCGGAGAGTGACAGGCCCCTTCTCGGGATCCGGCTGTCATTGAGATCGGTAATGATCCTGTCAGACATCGCCTGGTCAAAAGGATGCCCGGAGCGGGGATCCCAGGTTGACTGGTTATAACAACCCCGGCACTGATGTTCACAACCGGAGACAAACAGGGTTACCCGGGTGCCCGGTCCATTGACGACATCCACGGGGTAATACTGATGATAGTTCATAGCTATATCCACAAGGCGCCCCTTGGGGCGCCTTTATTTAGGGAAAGGGGCAAAAATGCAAGCGTAAGTACACAGAGTACTGTTTTACATCTTCCTTTCGTTAGAGGTGCTTAACCCGACGCTTGACCTCTTCCTGCTTACCGTGATTAAAGGGTCTGGCATCCGGGCTGCCAAGATACCCACAAACCCTGCGGGTCACAGACACCCGACTGGGCTCATGATTACCGCATTTGGGGCAGGTAAAGCCCTTGCTGGTACAGATAAACTCACCAGTAAAGCCACAGTCGTAACACTCATCTATCGGTGTGTTGGTTCCATAGTAAGGCACCCGGCTATAGCTGTAATCCCAGACATTCTCAAGCGCTTCCAGGTTGTGCTGCATATTCGGGTATTCGCCATAGCAGATGAACCCCCCATTGGCGAGCTCAGGATACGGCTGTTCAAAATCGAGTTTGTCGTAAGGGTTCACCTTCTTCTCTACATCCAGGTGGAAACTATTGGTGTAATAGCCCTTATCGGTGACACCATCAACCAGGCCAAAACGCTTGACATCCAGCTTGGCAAATCGGCTGCACAGGCTCTCACTCGGTGTGCTGTAGAGACTGAAACCATAACCGGTTTCCTCTTTCCAACGCACAGTGGCCGCCTTGAGGTGAGCCACTATGGCAACCGCTTTCTGCCTCAATGCTTCATCGTCAAACACATGAGTGTCTGTGCCATAAAGCGCATTGATTGTCTCATGCAGGCCAATGTAGCCCAGAGAGATGGAAGCTCGGCCATTTTTGAAGATTTCGGCAATGTTGTCATCACCGCGCAGGCGCACGCCGCAAGCCCCTTCCATATAGAGAATGGGCGCCACTCTGGCCTTGACGTTGGCCAGGCGTTCGATGCGGGTATCCAATGCCTTGCGGGCCATCTCCAGCCTTTGATCCAAAATGCGATAAAACTCGGCTTCATCGCCCTTGGCCTCCAACGCCACCCTCGGCAGGTTCAGGCTGACGACGCCTAAGTTGTTGCGACCTTCATGCAGCAGCTCGCCGTTTTCCTCATAGGTGCCAAGGAAACTGCGGCAACCCATAGGAGTCTTGAATGAGCCAGTAACCTTGACCACCTGCTCATAGTTAAGAATATCCGGATACATGCGGATGCTGGCACATTCGAGCGCCAACTGCTTGATATCGTAGTTGCAGTCGCCGGCCTTGTGGTTAATACCATCACGAATGGCAAACACCAACTTGGGGAAAACCGCTGTTTTACGGTTCTTGCCAAGGCCTTCCATACGGATCCGCAAAATAGACTCTTGGATCAGCCGTGACTCCCAGCTGGTACCCAAACCAAAACCGAAGGTAACAAAAGGCGTCTGACCATTAGCGGTATGCAGGGTATTGACCTCATATTCCAGCGACTGGAAGGCGTCGTGACACTCTTTCTTGGTCTGCTCTGTGGCAAACGCCTTGGCATCGGTAATCCCCCACTTGAGCGCCGTTTGATAATGCTTGTCGTAGCTCTTGGCCACAAAGGGGGCCAACACTTCATCTATGCGGTTGATTGTGGTGCCGCCATAAATATGGCTGGCGACCTGGGCGATGATCTGCGCGGTAACTGCAGTGGCAGTCGAGATGGATTTTGGCGTTTCAATCTCGGCATTGCCCATCTTGAACCCTTGGGTCAACATGCCACCGAGATCGATCAGCATACAGTTGAACATAGGGAAGAAAGGTGAATAGTCGAGATCGTGATAGTGGATCTCACCGGCCTCATGGGCGGCAACCACATCCTTGGGCAGGATATGATGTTTAGCATAATGTTTGGCGACAATACCGGCCAAGAGATCCCTCTGGGTGGGGATCACCTTGGAATCTTTATTGGCATTTTCGTTGAGCAAGGTCGCGTTACTCTGCTCGACCAGGCCGCGGATCTCCAGATTCAGGCGGCTGCTGGATTCACGGCAGATATCTCTGTCATGACGATATTCTATGTAGCTACGGGCCACTTGCTTGTACGGCCCTTCCATCAATAGATTTTCTACCCTGTCCTGCAACTCCTGGATATTGACCTCGGCCTTGTCGGTTACCGCCTGGGTGACCAAAGCTGCAACTGTGGCCGCATAGTCCGCATCTTCTATACCGCAGTGGCTAGAGGCCGCCAGCACCGCATCCCTTATCCTTGTTTCGTCGAACTGAGTACGGCACCCGTCCCGCTTAATCACTACCGGCATTTCTTTAATCTCCATGTTGTTTATTTAACACCATATATAGTGGTGTTTTATTAACCAAGCACTATATGTGGAGATTAAGCGACAAATCGCTCTTCAATACCATGATCTGGATCATGGTATTGAAGAGGATGAACAACACTATGGGATTAGTGCCGACGAGCACAACTTGTGGAGATTTTTCCCTTGACCGGGCTCCAAACGGCCGCTAGTCAGTACCTCTTTACCAAGGCCAGATAACTGTTGATTTGCCCACTGCCCTGCTGCTGGCTGCCCATGGCTGCAGCGGTGCGCATCAGCGCGCTGACACCACTGAGCCGGGATAACAGTTGCGGCTCTTGCAGTGCGGAGTCGACCTTGGCCGCTAGCTTGCTGCTGCCATTGCCGCTCTCTGCGCTCTTGGCAGTTTGGTTTTCGCCCTTGAGCACGGCATCCAACTGAGCCGCCACCTTGTTGGCCGCCAAAGAGCTCGATGGGGTATACATCATCCCCATATTGCCCATAAGACTGTCCGCTCCCTCAAGTGCATTGAGCAAAGGGCTTTGGCTGGCCTGTTGTCTGAGCAAACCAATCTGGCCTTGAATAAACTCCTTGAGGCTGACGTTATCCTTGGTATCAACTCCCATCAGGCCATTGCCCTGCAATTTGACCATCTGACTTTCAGACAACAGCCCTTCCTCGCCGAGGCGCGCCAACAGCTTGGGCAAATCGGCACTGCTGAACTGGCCTGAGCCGAAAAACTCCTTGGCCAACTCCTGCACCCGTGCGGCTCTTTTGCCATCGTTGGAGATAGATATGCTGTCCTGCCCTATATTTGCCGAGGTTGAGCCCTTGCTTTTGTTGTCACTGACAGTTTCAGTGTCGACAACCGAGAGGCCGCTGCCGCTGGTCAAACGATTGTTGACGCCATAGGCATCGACCCCGGACAATCTGGGATCAACAGAAGAATGGATTGGCTGCATGTCAGTTTTCCGTCATATCGACGTTCTATTGGTTGTTTTTAAGACAAGATTGCTTGAGAAATGTCAGAAAAACGCCCTTTGAGCGCCTTGATGCTAATGATGTGCTGAACTATGCAGAAAGTGTGCCCACACCGCAGAAAATGTGCCCACACCAAGCATTAATAAAAAGCGCCTGCTTCAGAGACGCCCCAACGCCGCATCAATCAGATGCGAGGCCTGCTGCACCGCCTTCTCACCGGCGGCAATGGCTTCACTGGCACGGTGGAACTCCATAGTGCCTATATCCGACACCTTAGGTACAATACAGATATCCGGTGGATCTCCCATTAAACGCGCGCGCTTGTGGCGCTGCTCCAGAATATCCATCGACTGTGACATCACAGCCAACATACCGGGTTCAGCCTTATTGCCAAGAGAGAACTTGTCGGTCAGGCCGGAAATATAATCCTTGCCCTTGGCCAACAGATCCATAAAACCACTCTCAGAGGAGTGTTCCGCCACTTTACTCTGCAATGAAGGTTCTTCGCTATTAAGCGCCACCGGCAACACTTGCAGTTGCTCGCGCCTATGACCATGCAAATCGACGCCTATCACCAAACTCGCGCCCATAGCTCTGGCCACAGACACAGGAATGGGATTCACCACAGCGCCATCCACCAGCCAGCGATGCCCCTGACGCACTGGCGACATGATCCCCGGCATGGAACAGGAAGCTCTGACGGCTTGGCGTAAATCCCCCTGACGGAACCAGATCTCCTGCCCTGAGTAGAGGTCGGTTGACACGGCAGTAAAAGGATATTTAAGTTCTTCAATCAGGAGATCACCGATGCGATCTTGAATGGCACTGAATACCTTATCACCACTGATGAGTCCGCCCTTACCCCAACTAATATCCATCAACCCCAACACATCCCAGCTGGAAAAACTGCGCACCCAGTCTTCCAGCTCTTCGAGGCGCTCATTGGCATAAGCCGCACCGACCAGGGCACCTATAGATGAACCGGCCACCTTATCTGGCTTTACTCCCATTGCTGCCAAGCCTTTGAGTACACCTATATGGGCCCATCCTTTGGCGGCGCCGCTTCCAAGAGCAACTCCGATACAGGGTTCATGACTCTGCGCCATCCTCTCTCCTTAATATTTTCTACCAATCACGCAGCCTAAGCTCAATCAGCCAAAGCAGCATACACCCGAAGCCGGAGCTGCTCCAGATTTTATCCCTGGAGCCTGTTGTGGTTAACTCAAGACATTTTAAAACCAGTCAGCAACCATTTCGACACTCTATTGACTAAATACATGCCCCACAGCGTAAAAGCCGTTATAATATGCGGCCGTTTTTATTGAGGAGTTTCACCTTTGCATTTTTCCGATTTTTCGCTGGATCAGCGTCTGCTGCAAACCCTTAAACATATGGGTATCGATGAGCCCACAGAGATTCAGCGTGAAGCGATTCCCGTGGCGCTGGCCGGGAAAGACCTGATGGCCTCATCCAAGACGGGCTCGGGGAAAACCTTGGCCTTTTTGCTGCCGGCGATGCAAAGGGTGATCTCCACCAAGGCGCTCAGCAAGCGCGATCCCAGGGTACTGATACTCCTGCCGACCCGTGAGCTGGCCAACCAGGTCTACGCTCAGTTGCGTCTACTGGTTGCCAATACCCAGTACCGGGCCATCAGTGTGCTTGGCGGGGAAAATTTCAACGATCAGGCCAAGGCGCTGGCGCGGGATCCGCATTTTATCGTCGCCACCCCGGGGCGGATTGCCGATCACCTGTCACAACGCCATCTGTATCTGGAAGGGCTGGAACTGCTTATTCTTGACGAAGCCGACCGCATGCTGGATCTCGGCTTTGCACCACAACTCAAGGCAATCAACGACGCCGCCAACCATAGACGGCGGCAAACCCTGATGTTTTCGGCCACTTTGGAACATGAAGAGGTCAATGATATCGCCGCCACCTTGCTCAATGACCCGCAACATGTGGCCATTGGCGCCGCCAATGCCGAGCATCAGGACATACACCAGCGGATTTTCCTCTGTGACCATCTGGATCATAAAGAGACGCTGCTGATTGAACTGCTAAAGCGCGAACAACAGCGTCAGGTGATCATATTCACCGCTACCCGCCAGGATACCGACAGATTAGCCGAAAAGCTCAAGCAACAAGGCTACAGCGCGGTGGCGCTCAGTGGTGAACTGCGCCAAAGTGCCCGTAACCAGATAATGGATCAGTTCAGCCGCGGCCAGCAGCAAATTCTGGTGACAACCGACGTGGCCTCCCGCGGTCTGGATCTGGTGAACGTCTCCTTGGTGGTCAACTTCGACATGCCCAAGTTTGCCGAAGAATATGTCCACCGTATCGGCCGTACCGGCCGCGCCGGCGCCAAGGGCGACGCCCTGTCTCTGGTGGGCCCCAAGGACTGGTTCAACTTCAAGAAGGTGCAGAGCTTTCTCGGTCGCCGCTTCGAGTTCAGTTCCCTGGAGGGGCTCGAACCCAAATTCAGTGGCCTGGCCGATCCCAAACGCCAGAGCAGCAAACCCAAGAATACCAAGGCCAGCAAACCCAAGGGCCGCAGCAAAACAGCGGCTAAACCGGGCAAGGCCAAGTCAGGCAGAGACAAGCGCTTTATTACCGGGGTGGATGTGGGCGATGCCCCAATGAGGCGTAAACCCGCTCCAGTAAATAACGGCAATGAAAGCGACTCCGAATCATAAGATTAACATTAGCCGCCGGTGCGGCATGATGAACTACAAGGAATACCATGAAAGTTTGTGCGGTTGAATTAAAAGGCGGCGAAGCCGTCATCTGTTTACTGAGCGCCCAGGGAGACGTATTCAACGTTCCTGATTGCCGCCGTCACTCATTTACCTTGAGCAACCCTGCCAGCCAGGAAGCAATTAGAGAATTCCAATTCGCCTTCAATAAGCTGATGGAAGACTATCAGGTCGAACACGTCGTGATTATTGAGCGCGAATACAAGGGTAAGCTGGCCGGCAGCTCTGTCAGCTTCAAGTTCGAGGCGGCCATTCAACTGGGTAAGTTACCGGTAACAATGCTGACACCTCAAAGCATTAAAGAGCAGCTGAAACGCAATCCACCACAAGTGGACTTCAGCGGCCTGGAACTGAAAAAGTTCCAGGAGAATGCCTTTGAAGCCGCTTACGCCTTCCAGCAGATGCGGATCTACAAGAAGGTCTGAGCCCTTGAGCGGTTTTGATTATCTGGCCCACTACAGCGACGAGATAAAGCAACAGGTTCAGCAGCTTAGCCAAGCGGGCAAACTGGCTGAATACCTGCGAAAACGTCATCCTGAGTTACACCAGATCCGCAGTGATAAAGCGCTTTGGGACTATACCCAAGCGCTGAAGCAAACTTATCTGCGTCAATCAAACCCGCTTGCCAAAGTGTGTTTTGACGACAAAATCAGCCTCAGCCATCAGGCGCTGGGGCTGCATACCTACGCCGCCCGAAAGCAAGGGCACAAACTCAAGACCAAGAATGAAATCCGTATCTCCTCCCGGCTGAAACGGGCACCCGAAGCCTTCTTGCGGATATTGGTGGTACATGAACTGGCACATCTGAAGGAAAAAGAGCACAACAAAGCCTTCTACAAGCTGTGCACCTATATGGAGCCGGACTATCATCAGTTGGAATTTGAGTTGAGACTTTACCTCAGTCTTCTGGACGCCAATCAAGACCCTTATCCGGCTTGAATCCCCTCCTGCTCCTCAAACAATAGCAGTTAATTCCCAGAGCTGTCGTTCCTTGTTCATGCTAGTGATAGTGACGCTATGACAAAGCAAATACCTATAGCGGAAAGTCACACTGATTGACGAAGCAAGGGTTACTCTGCTTCGAATTCCTTCGAATTTAACTATTTATTTTGATGTCTATAAAACCGGCTTACCTGCTGATAAAGAAGCTTGGCAAGCTATCATTTTTATGGCTAACTGAGCGACGCACTAATAAAAGATGGACGCGGTGCCAACATCAAAAAATCATTATAAATATCGTATTAAAGGGAATAATAATTATGATAAGAAGGAGTTTAACAGTCCTTGGGGTAATATTTTTTATTAACGCTTGTGCCAATATACCACTCGGCACCATGCTCAGCCTGAGTTCTTTCGATGAGCAGGATTTTGCCGAATTAAACCCGCGAGTTATCAGATCGCAGATCCTCATCGATGAACCGGGTAAACTCAAGATTGATGCCACTGAACTGACCCTGGAACTGGATACCAGCCAGGGAGTATCCCGGTATAGTTTCCCACTCAAATTGGAGTCTATTCAAGTTATCCCCCAAAATGAGGGCCTTTTCAGCAGCAGTCCCGCACAAAATCATTATCAATTGGCACTCACTGATACGGCAATAAACAGCTTCCAGCAAGTACAAACATTGATAAATACCGAGACACCTACCCAATATAGCTTTTCTATTGATGCAGGTCTTGATGAGATGAGCAAGCCAGTGAAGGAAATTACCTTGTCGGTTTTGATCAAACTGACCGAAGATCAGGGATATCTGACTTTGATAGATAACGCGACACTCAACCTTGAGCAACAGCCTTGACCCCGGATTTAATTAAGACTGAATCCAAAACAACCAATAACAACTCAAGGAAATCGGTATGCAGATTGACCTTTTACAGCAAGTTGATGACGACCTGCAAAATGAGCTTATCGACAAGCTCAGAACCTATAATCACGAATATATGGGCAAGGAGAGCAGTCAACCTCTGGCCGCCATCGCCCGCGATTCCGAGGGGCAACTCATTGGTGGCGTGAGTGGCCGCAGCATCTATCGCCAGTTGCTGATTGAGGTGGTTTGGGTCGCGAAGGAGCATAGAGGTTCAGGTCTTGGCAGCCGCTTAATGGCTCTGTGCGAGCAAGAGGCAATCAAACGGGGGTGTCTGGCTGCGCAGCTCGACACTCTGTCGTTTCAGGCGCCGGCATTTTATGCCAAACAAGGGTTTGAAGTTGTCGGCTCGGTCAGTGGAATTCCCGGCAGCCCGGACAGGTATTTTATGTGTAAACGCTTCAATGGCTGAAGGCCAGGCTGCGACATGCCCCTCCCCTTCAACAAAACGTCGACTGAAGCCGGTATTATCATGCTCCTCCCCCCAAATGACTGAGAACGCCATGACACTGACACAACTCAAGAAACTGTTACAGCAATGCCCCAACGCCACTGCCGACTATCCTTTTGGTCCTGAAGCCAGAGTCTATAAGGTCATGGGTAAGATGTTTGCCCTGCTGGCCGAGCAGGAAACGCCCCCTAGGGTGACACTCAAGGCCAAACCTGCCGACGTGCAGGCACTGATCGATAGCTTTGAGGCGATAGTGCCCGGCTATTACATGAATAAGCAGCATTGGTTCACGCTAACCTTGAATGGTGAGGTCAGCGAGGATATGCTCCGTGACCTGATTGAGGCATCCTACGCTCTGGTTGTCAGTAAACTGACCCAGGCGCAACAAGCCCAGTTGCAACAGCAAAACACCTAAAAATGACTTTTCAGATTGAGGGAACAATCAAGATGCGTGCCAGCCTGCGACAAAAAGTTATCCATGTCTGCCAGCAAAAAATCGCCCAGAAGGGCGAGAATGTTGGCGTCTCCTTCTATGCCTTCTTTGCCAACAAGAATGATGATCCCGAGTTGCTCATGGAGGCCGCTAGCTGGTGGATCCAGACCCACAAACTGGATCACTTTGAGAAGGCCCGCAAAATTCTGCAAATGGTGCAAGCCGGGCAATAACCTATGGTGACAGGATCCTACCGGCATAGAGGCTTTAAACAGATCTCCCGCTCGGCACTCGATGCCATGGGTAAGCCCTTCCCTATTTTGCATCTGTCGCTTGATACCTCAAAAGGGTAACTGATTGATGTCCAAGGAAGATGAGTTAAACAAAAAATATCGCGCTCTGCCCCGCGGCGCTCGTTGGCACTTAAAGCTGGATGCCGATGGGCGAGCCTACTTTATTGGCAGACAGCAAACCCTGGCTACAATCTGGGGCTTTATCATGCTGGTTCCCCTGTCGGCCTCAAGTTTAATGGCTGTGGTGCTGACAGGTAAATCACAGGTATTTCATGCCGTCTCGGCCTTGCTGTTGTTAACCCTGGCAATTGGCTGTTTGGGGGTAAGAAGGCGTTGGCTGTTTGACCCTAAAAGCGCTGAGATTCAAGAATACACCGGCTGGTGGCGTATAAAAGCCAAGCCCCGCAAAACCCTGCCCTACAGTCAACTCTCTATTCATATTACCCCACTGGCGCAAACGCCAAATGGGGTACAGCTGGTGCTGCTCGGACAGCGCCACACCCTGACAGATATGGCTGAAGCACTGGCATTGATAGGCTTTTTGCGCGGCTGCGCCGGCCCGCTTGCAGTCAATGAACTTGAAGTCTATGAACTTGAAGTCTATGAAAAAGTCACTGCCTGGCCCGAGTTGAAAGCCGTGCCCTTTGACACAGCTCCAAGCAACTCGGCGCCGGAGGCCGAGAGCCAGACCGCAAAATCCCCCCATACCGAAACCAAGCCTCTGAAAGCCGCGACTCAAACTGGCCAATCCAGCAGTCAGTACCGGCCCATTTGGGAGCAACACCTGATGTGGAAACTGGCACTGCCGCTGCCGCTTTTTGCCCTGCTCGGACTGCTGATGACACGCTTAGGGAGCTGAGCCATGGCGCACTGGAACAAGTATTCCTCACAAAGGGCCGAGTTGGTGTTTGGCCGCTGGACCTGGTTAATCGGCCTGCCGCTGGCGGCGCTGACTCTGGCACAGGTGTATTTCGGGCTTAACCCTGAATTGCTGCTCGGTTGGGCCATGGGGGCAACACTCGGCTGGCACGCGCTGTTCTGTCGCCATAAAATCTTGATAGACAAAAATACCTGTGTGCTGGAGCACAGCATTCGCAGTATCTACCCCATAGGGCAACTCAAGGTGCCACTGGCCGAAATCAGCGGATTTTGCCTCTGCCCTCACTTCGGCGAGCCCAGATACTGGGACTTGATCTTGATGCTCAAGGATGGTCAGAGAGTGACGTTGCTGAGACGTAAGGGCAAGGCCGCCATGCAGGAGCTGGGTAAAGAACTGGCCGATGTCAGCGGCCTGGCCTATGACGAAGAGTTCAGAGACTGAATCCATAACCGTCTATGCCGGCATAACGGCGATAAAACCATCAGATACCTAGCCATTGATAAAGTAACCGCTTGAGAAATCCGTAGCGCTCCAGTAATTTGGGCCAAGTTTCATTGCTTGGTGCCGTTACCGAGCTTTAAGGAGTCGAGATGCAATCTGCACTGGTAAGCAGCGAGTGGTTGGCCGCTCATCTTTCTGATCCCAAGTTGGTCATTTTGGATGCCAGCATGGACAAGGTGATAGGCCGCGAGCCGATAGTCTACGATGAGCCCTGCTTTATTGCCGGTGCCCGGCGGCTGGATCTGGAGCGGGAGTGCACAGATCTGCAGTCCAGCGAGTTACACGCCCTGCCGAGTCAGGCCCAGTTTACCGAGCTGGTGCAGCGGCTCGGCATCGACCAGGACAGCACTGTCGTCATCTATGACAACCAGGGTATCTACTCATCACCCCGCGGCTGGTGGTGTTTCAAGGTCATGGGGTTTGAGCAGGTGTTTGTTCTCGACGGCGGTCTGCCCAAATGGCTCAAAGAGCAGCGCCCCTGTGCCGACAAGCCGGCGACCAGGTTTCCGCGCGGTAACGCCTGTGGGCAATATCAAGCGGAAAAGGTCTGTAACGCCCCCCAGGTATTGGATACCTTGGCAGGCAAGCAGGCCATGATACTGGATGCCAGGGCCAGTTCACGCTTTCTCGGCCAGAGTCCCGAACCCAGAGAAGGCGTGCGCAGCGGCCATATTCCCGGCGCCGTGAATCTGCCGTTTGCCGAAGTGCTGGAGGGCGACAGCCTGAAACCTCAGCCGACACTGGAGCAGATTTTTCTGCATCTGGGTGCCATGGACGCCAGACGCAGCGGCAAACCTTTGATCTTCAGTTGCGGCTCAGGGATCACCGCCTGTATTTTGATCCTGGCGGCCTATCAGGTACGCCTCGATGCCCTGATACTCTACGATGGCTCCTGGGCCGACTGGGGCAGCAAGGCCCATCTGCCGCTGGCAACAAGTTAAGACCAAAGCCGTTATAAACCAAAGCGGTTAAATATCAGGGCGGTTAAAAATCAGGGCTGTTAAAAACCATCTCTCGCTTTCAGCCCAACTGAAGGCGAGCAGCAAACACTTCTCTAGCTTCACCTTCCCCCTCAATCTCAAGCCTGCTTCCCCAAGCAGGCTTGTTAACATTGTCCCGCCCATCAGCTTCCCCCTCCCAAAGAGAGCCAAGGCTGCTTATGCTTGTCTAAAGAAAGCCTTAAGCCCTTTCCTTAAGGCGCGCCCGGCCAGCAAGGGCCAATACGGCTATGCCTATGTGCTCAACAGCTCGGTCAATGAAGTCGTGTGTCACGGGGTTCCGTCGGAGCAGCAGTTGCTGAAGGCCAGCGATATTGCCAATCTGGATATTACCCTCGAAAAAGATGGTTTTATTGCCGACTCCAGCAAGATGTACCTGATGCCACAGGCATCGCCTTTGGCCAAATGCCTGGAACTGCGAGCCGGTATGTGGTTTACCATAAAGCCGATGATCAACCAGGGCGGCGCCAAAATAAAGACCAAGAAAGATGGCTGGACAGTAGTGACCCGGAATAAAAAACTCTCGGCCCAGCGGGAGCACAGCATACTGGTGACAGATACCGGCTATGAAGTGCTGCCCCTCAGAGATGAAGAGCGCTGAACCACAGCGCTCATCCCAAACGCTTACGGAACCTCAATGAAGCGAGCAACACGCCTCCCAGGGTGAACGCCCCCAGCCAAAAGGCATCTTTAGCCAACATCAGGATATCGGCCTCACGCAGGACTATGGCGCGCACCATACGCATAAAGTGGGTCGCCGGCAGCGCTTCGGCAATCCACTGCGCCGCAATTGGCATAGCTTCGTAAGGAAACATAAAGCCTGACAACAAAATAGAGGGCAGCAGGATAAATACCGTCAGCTGCATCGCCTGCAATTGGGTCTTGGCAATGGTGCTGATCACCAGGCCCAGGCTCAGACTGGCAAAGATAAACAGCAAAGAGGCCAGCAACAAGCTGTCCAGACCGCCGCGCACCGGCACACCGAACAGGAAGTGGCCCACGCTGAGGATAATACTCACCTGAATAAGCCCCACCAGCACATAGGGGATGATTTTCCCCACCATCAGCTCCATGGGTTTGACCGGGGTGGTGATCAGAAACTCCATATTGCCCTGCTCTCTTTCCCTGACAATAGCGGCAGAGGTGAACATGATCATTGTCATGGTCAAAATCACCGCCAGCAAGCCGGGCACTATGTTAACCACAGTGCGCTGCTCCGGGTTGAAATACTGCACCACCTCAAAGCTTGGCACCCGGTTTTGGCTGCTGAAATCGGCCACTTCATCGAGCGGCATGCTTCTCAGGCTACGGATCGCGGCGGCGATAACCGTATCCGAGCCATCCACCAGCCACTGGGCCACGGGCCGGGTAAGCTGGCTGTCGCTTTGACGACGGTCGAAGGCTGGATGATTCACCAGACGGGCATTGAGATCCGCCGGCAAATAGAGCACGGCGCGCACTTCCCCCGAGGTGATGGCCGCCTCGGCCTGTTCGATAGAGGCGTATTTTGCCTTGAAGTCCACCACCTGGGTGGCCTTTACCGCCTGCACCAAGGCCCGGCTGTAGCTGCTGGCGGACATATCCACCAAGCCGGCGGGCAGATGCCTGGCATCGGTATTGATGGCGTAGCCGAACAGCAGCAGCTGCACCAGAGGGATCATCACTATCATGCCGAAGGTCATCCTATCCCGCGACAGCTGCCTGAGCTCCTTGAGCATGATCGCCAATATCCTAGCCCACATGTCGACCTCCGGTGCAGGATACAAACACATCTTCGAGACTGGGGCGCGCCATGGCGAGCTTGCGCCCATCGCAATAGGGGCTGAGAAAGGCGATGGGATCTGTGGCATCACGCCGCACCAACACCCTGAGCCGGGTGCCTACCTGAGCGGCAGAAACAACCTCAGGCAAGGCCACCAACTGTTGTTTGAGCGCCCTTAGCTGCTCACCGCTCACTTCCACCACGCTGGCGTCCATCTGCTGCATCAATTCGGCCGGGGAGCCATCGGCCCGCTTGGCGCCACGCTCAAGGATTGCCAATGCATGGCAGCGCTCCGCCTCGTCCATGTAATGGGTTGACACCAAAATAGTGGTCCCGGCGGCGCAGAGATCGAACAGCCGCTCCCAAAACTCGCGGCGGTTTTCCGGATCGACCGCCGAGGTGGGTTCATCGAGAAACAACAGCTCGGGGGAGTGCAGCGTGGCGCAGGCTAGTGCCAGACGCTGCTTCTGACCACCACTCATGGAGCCGGCCAACTGAGACTCCCTGCCCTCCAGGCTATACAGATGCAGCAGCTCTTCAATGCGCGCCTTGCCGCGGCGGCCGAACAGGCCATAAATACTGGCGACAAATCTAAGGTTCTCCAGCACAGACAGATTATCGTAGAGAGAGAACTTCTGGGTCATATAACCTATACGTTGCTTGAGCGCCTCTTCGTTACCGGCAAGCGGCTCTCCCAATACGGTTACCTCACCGGCATCCGGCAACAACAGGCCGGTAAGCAGCCGGATCGCAGTGGACTTGCCGCAACCGTTGGGGCCGAGAAAGCCGTAAATACTGCCACGGGGGATGGCAAGACTGAGATTATCCACCGCGGTCAACTCACCAAAGCGCCGGGTCAGCCCATGAGCTTCAATGGCTAGGGGAGCTTCAATGGCCAGGGGAGCTTCAATGGCCTTGGAAGAATCAATGGACAAGGTAGCTTGAATGGCCGAAGAAGCACCGGCATCAGCTGATTGAGTCATGGCAGTCGTACCTCCAGCGCCAGCCCTGAGGGCAGAAACTCGGCGCCCTCGACATCGATATCTGTCAGATACATCAATCTGGCACGATCGCGCTCATTGAGGGCATAAAACGGGGTAAAGGCTGGTTGGGAACGGATATTTCTGACTGTGCCTTTGAGCGGCTGCGCCACCCCATCGACCCAGACCTCCAGCTTGTCGCCGCGGGAAAGCTTACTGATGGCCGTTTGCGGCAGATAGACTCTGGCATAGGGTTTATCCAGTGCCAAAAGCGCGACAAGTTGAGTGCCCTGAGCCACTCGATCGCCCCTCTTCCAGGGCAATATGTCCACCTCTGATGCCAGCGGCGCCCTGAGACTGAGGTCGTCCAAGGCTTTCTCCTCGGCCTTGAGCGCCGCCGCTGCGGCTGCCACTCTGGCTTCGGCCTGGGCCAGTTGTTCGCTGCGGGTACCGTTTTCCAGTTGCAGCCAGTGTTCATTGGCCTGCTCGACCAAGGCCTTGGTGTGATCCCGCTCGGCGATGGCCGCATCCAGCTCCGCCTGCCCCACCACTTTGGCGGCAAACAGTTCGCGGGTGCGCTGATATCTGAGTCTGGCTTCGGTCGCGGCTGCCGTCGCCGCCTCTATGGCGGCTCTGGCCGCCCGCCGCTCTTCTACCCTGGCACCTTGTTGCAACTCATCGAACCTGGCGCCGGCCTCGGCCAGTTCGGCGCGGCGCTGTGCCACTCTGGCTGCCGCGCTGCGGCTGTCCAATTGCAGCAACAACTGCCCCGCCTCGACCTTGTCACCCTCGGCCACATGGATATCGGCTATCTGCTCGGCAACGGGCGCTGAAAGCTGGATACGATCCCGCTCCAGAGTGCCCATGGCGCGGCTTTCGCCGCTGTCGCCACAAGCTTGCAACAGCAATAGTGTCGCTGTCAGTATCAGGGATATCTTGTTCATTGGGGTTCCTCACTGCCCGGGTTGGCGGCAATATCCTGGCGCAATAAGCCTTGATGCAGGACTTTGGCATTGTGCTCTGCCAGCTGTTTGAGCCAGGTTTCGTTCAATTCGACGCCGAAGTCCCGCATCAGATGGGCCGGGGCGATCAGCGGAAACACCATCAGGCTGACAAAACTCAGCCGCGCCAAGCTAGGGTCCAGGTTGGGATTAAGGCCTTGATCTTGCCCAAGCTGGCGGATCCACAGCCTCGAGCGGCTGAGCATGTCACTGAACACGCTGGCAAGGGCATCGAAGGCTTCACTGCCTTCTCTGTGATTCAATACCTGGATGATAAGCCCGGGCAAGGCCGGGTTGGCAGCCATGGCGCGGTAATAGACCTGCATCAACTCAAATGGCCCGCCAAAACCTGGCTCAGGCCTTTTCTTGCTCGGATCAAGACTCATCTTGCTCCGCTCAGAACCTTTGTTGCTCGGCTCAGGGCTATTGTTACCAAGCTCAGGGCTGTTATTGCCGGGCTCAGGGCTGTTTGCAAAGCCCTCAGAGGCAGATTGACGACTTTGCGCGGCATTATTGTAGTGTTTGAAGGCTTCCAGTACAGGGGCGATAGTGTCTCTGACCATGGCCTCAAACAGGCCTGCCTTGGAGCCGAAGTAATAACGGATCATCGCCGCATCCACTCCCGCCTTGCGTGCCAGCTCTCGAGTGGAAACCCGCTCATACCCCTTCAGGGTAAAGCAACTGCGCGCGGCTTCTATCAAAGCATCCCTGGCCCCAGACTGACCTTTAGGACGACCGGCTGTGGCTTTCATCCCCTGCTCCTCAAAAATTCCTCTTGTGATGAATATACTCAGTTTAGTGCTTATATGGCAGTGAGTTAATTCTCCATTCGTGCCTATGTTGGGGAATTTAGTCGGCCCGGTTCAAAGGATATTTGCGCAAGCTTGCTCCGCTGTATTAGGGAATTCTTGCATTCCGGTCTGTAAGCCGACAAAGAGCACACATAGGACTTGTGCGCACCTTCCTTGGACTCGACCCTTTGCCTCGCCGCCGATTGCGCCAACTCCGTCACTCTTGACTCAATCGCCGGCAATCCCACCACAGTCAGTTCCGCCACTCTCTATTCAGTCTTTATCTGAGCAATTTGTTGTGATTGATACAGGGGTCCAATCAAGGCGGTTACATCTTTACACAAATCAAGTGAGAATCATTTGCATTTGTATTTGAGTGCGTGCTAATTTGTCGCCGCTGTCGTTAAGAAAAGGATGACAGCAAAAAAGGAATGGCCCAGGGAAAGGCCGAAGTAGTTCCTTATCCCTGGGTGACTTGTCATTGATGACTGACCTCATGTCAGTCGCAAAGGAGGCAAAAGTGACCCACCCCAGCATGGAGCCTGAACAGGCGAGCAATGACCCGAGCTATGATGCCGCCGGCCATCTGCCGTTCGCTCCCCACACTGAACTCTTTGGTATCGCACCCGAACACCACTACTCCCGCTTGATGCAACTGGGCATGGATACCCTGAAACACCGCCTTGAACGGCTGGATGGCCCCAGCAGTGGCATTCGCCCCGAAGAGCTGCAAAGCGCATTTTCCGATATCAATCTCAACCGCCCCCTCGGGGACATGAAGCAAGTTCTGGCCGAACTGGACAAGCTCTATCTCAGCCACGCCATCTATTTCCAACACCCGGATTATCTGGCCCACCTCAACTGCCCTGTGATGCTCACATCCTTGTTGGCCGAGCTGTTGAGTTCAGCCATCAA
Source organism: Shewanella sp. ECSMB14102 (assembly GCF_000813075.1). Taxonomy (NCBI): domain Bacteria; kingdom Pseudomonadati; phylum Pseudomonadota; class Gammaproteobacteria; order Alteromonadales; family Shewanellaceae; genus Shewanella; species Shewanella sp. ECSMB14102. The sequence goes on along the minus strand of NZ_JWGX01000002.1, from coordinate 182,189 downwards.
TACTGCGGTGGAAACCTGGGATCAGAGCGCCGGCGGGACTCTGATTGAACAGAAGGTTATCGACTGGGCCTGCGAGCGCGTGGGATATCAGGGATTTGCTGACGGTGTCTTCACTACCGGCGGCACCCAGTCCAACCTGATGGCGCTGCTGCTTGCCAGGGAGTTAGCCGGCAGCCTTGAGCCGGGTCACAGAGGCAATGTTCTGGCCGGTCTGGCTACCAATGCTCACCGCTACCGCATTCTCTGCTCTGAATTCAGCCATTTCAGCATCCAAAAAGCGGCCGCACTTTTAGGGTTGGGACACGAGGCGGTAGTGAGTGTCGGTTGTGATGCCAATCGGCGCATGGATCCCAAGGCGCTGGCGGGCAAACTCAGGCAGCTCAAAGCGGCAGGACTGATCCCCATCGCCGTGGTCGCTACCGCAGGGACCACTGACTTTGGCGCCATAGATCCCATAGCGCCCATCGCTGCCCTTTGCCGCGAGTTCAGCTGTTATTTGCATGTGGATGCAGCCTACGGCGGCGCCTTGTTGCTGTCACCTACCCAACGCCAACGCCTCGAAGGCATAGAGTTGGCCGACTCAGTCAGCCTGGATTTCCATAAGTCCTTCTTCCAGCCCGTGTGCTGCTCGGCGCTGTTGGTCAAGGACAAAGGCGTGCTCGGTTACCTCACCTACCATGCCGATTACCTCAACCCTGAGTCCCAGGCCCAGGCCGGAGTACCGGATCTGGTCAACAAGAGCCTGCAGACCACCCGCAGGTTTGATGCCCTCAAGCTGTGGCTGAGCCTGAGAGCCGCCGGGCCGGATGCCATAGGCGAGATGTTCGACACCCTGATTGCCACCACAGCCGAGCTTTATAAAAGCTTTAGCCGTTTCCCCGAGTTGCAGACGGCGCAGCGCCCGTCGCTGACCACCCTGGTGTTTCGCTTCAACGACCCGGCACTGGGCAGCGCCGAACTGGATGAATGCAATCGCCATATCCGCACCCGTCTGGCCCGCGAAGGCCGCGCCATGATTGCAGCGACCAAGGTGGCCGGCAGCCAATATCTCAAGTTTACCCTGCTCAACCCTCACACCCGACTCGAGGATATCGAAGCCGTATTGACCGACATCTGCAAAATCGGTCGCGAGCAGGCCCGTCACTACAAGACCAGCGCGCTTTGCAGCGCCTGAGGAGGAACTGATGCAAACCAAAATTTACGATATCCTGGGTATAGGCATCGGCCCCTTTAACCTGAGCCTGGCGGCCCTGGCCGAGCCGCTTGACGGTCTTGAGTGTCTGTTTGTCGATGCCGGCACCGGTTTCGACTGGCATCCCGGCATGTTGCTGGAATCCTCCAGATTGCAGACCCCTGTTATGTCGGACCTGGTGACCATGGCCGATCCCACCAGCCGCTACAGCTATTTGAACTTCGCCAAACAAACCGGCCGACTCTACAGCTTCTATATCCGCGAAAGCTTCTTCCTGCCGCGGCAGGAATATAATCGCTACTGCCAATGGGTCTGCGCCGAGCTGAGTAACCTTAAATTCAATTTCAAGGTCACCCGGGTCAGTTTCGATGCCGAAACCGACACCTATCTGGTCAAGGGGCAGGACAAAGTCAGTGGCCAAGAGCTAAGCCTGCGCGCCCGCCACCTGGTGCTGGGAACCGGTACCCAACCCTGGATGCCCCACTTCTGCCCCGGCGCCGACAAGCGGGTACTGCACTCGGCCAACTATCTGCACCGTAAACAGGCGCTGCAGAGCCAAAATGACATCACCATAGTCGGTAGCGGCCAGAGCGCGGCAGAGATCTTCGAAGATCTGCTGCTGGATATCGACAAATACGGTTATCGCCTGCGCTGGCTCACCCGCTCACCAAGATTCTTCCCGCTTGAGTACACCAAGCTGACACTGGAGATGACCTCGCCAGAATATATCGACTATTTCCACGCCCTGCCCGAGGCGCAGCGCCGCGAACTTATCGGCTCACAGAAGAGCCTCTATAAGGGGATCAACGCCGATCTGATCAACAGCATCTATGATCTGCTTTACCAAAAACGCCTGCACTGTGACTTTGATGTACAGCTGCTGACCAACACGGCACTGCAAAGCGTTCACAGCGACGGACAGCAACTGCTGCTGGGTTGCAAACATACGGAGCTTGAACAGGAGTTCGAACTGAGCAGTTCGGCACTGGTGCTGGCCACCGGCTACTGCTACCGACTGCCGGACTTTCTCGAGCCGCTCCACTCGCAGCTGCTGTTCGATCAAAAGGGCGATCCCGATGTCCAGCGTCATTATCACATAGACAAGGCCGGGCGAATTTTTGTTCAGAACCTGGGGCTGCACACCCACGGGCTGTGTTCGCCGGATCTGGGAATGGGCTGCTATCGCAACGCCACCATATTGCGGCAGATCCTGGGCCAAGCACCGTACGAGATAGAGCAGCAAATTGCCTTCCAGAGCTTTGGTATTCCCAAGCAAGACGCCAGTGCACCCAAACACCGGCACAGCAGCAATCACGCATTGCAGCGGGAGGCCAGCTGATGGCCTCTCAAACAGCAATCAATCCGGCTGCCGACACAGCCGGCTTCAGCGCCAGATACGGCTTTGCGCCGGGCAAGCGCCTCAAGATCAACGACTTTGATTTTTGCGCCTATCAGGAAAGCGAGCACTTTGACACCCTGAGCGACTGGCTCGGCCGCGACTATGCCGCCTTCTGGGGCATGCAATCCTTGACGCCCACCGAGCGCCGCGTTGAGCTCGCCCCCGCTGCAGATAAGTTTGGCCTGATGGCCTATCGCGGCGCTGAGCCTGTGCTCTATACCGAGCTGTACGATCCCCGCTTTGATGAAGTGGGCCAACACTTTGACTGCCAACACGGCGATTGCGGCATGCATTTGCTGCTGGCTCCTCCCACTAAGCCGCAGCGCGGTTTCAGCCGCCAGGCCATCACAGCTGTGGCGTCTCTGATACTGCAGCATCTGGGCTTTGCCCGCCTGGTGGTAGAGCCGGATATCAACAACCACAAGATACACCCGCTGAACCGTGCGGTAGGCATCTGCTACAGCCACGCCATTCAACTGGAAAACAAACAAGCCATGCTGGGTTTTTGCACCCTGCCTGGGTTCAGTGCCGCACTGGCAACAGGAGCCACACAATGACAGCATCCATTATCGAACAGCCCCGTCTCAGCCATCTGACGCCTGCCATCTGGAACCAGGCAAGCCGCCATCTGCTGGCGAAAATTCTCAGTGAATTCAGTCATGAAAAGCTAATAGCGCCAGAGCTGTTGTTGCCAGCAGAAGCAGAGCAAGAGGCCTGTTGGCAGCTCAAGCTGGATACCCGGGATGGTCAGCTCTGCTACCGCTTCAGCGGTCGCCGTTATCAGCTGGATCAACTGCAGATAGCGCCGGACTCCATCGAGTGTTTCAAAGATGGCGAGCTGCAACAGCCGGACGCCATGCTGCTTATCATCGCCCTCAAGGAGAGGCTCGGCATAAGCGATACACTGCTGCCCACCTATCTTGAAGAGATCACCAGCACCCTCTACAGCAAGGCCTTCAAACTCCTGTGGCAGGCAAAGCCGGTGCAGGAGCTGGTGGATTGCGACTATCAACAGATAGAAGCGGCCATGACCGAAGGCCACCCTGTGTTTGTCGCCAACAATGGCCGCATAGGTTTTGATGTCGATGACTGGCGTGTCTTTACGCCGGAGAGCGGCCAACCGCTGCAACTCGAGTGGCTGGCGGTCAGCAGTGAACATACTAGCCTGGCGTTGATAGCTGGGCTCGACTATCGCCAACTGCTGCAAGAGGAGTTGGGCGATGCTTTGCTGCTCAGATTTGAGCAGAAAATACGGCAACAGGGCAAAAACCCGGACGATTATTTTCTGATGCCCGTTCATCCATGGCAGTGGCGCGAAAAGATCAGCCGCATATTTGCCGCCGATCTGGCCCGCGATCGCCTCATTTACCTGGGACAAGGCCATGATAAATATCAGGTGCAGCAATCCATCCGCACCTTCTTCAACCTCAGCCAACCCAAGCGCTGTTACGTGAAGACGGCGCTGTCGATTCTCAATATGGGCTTTATGCGGGGTTTATCGCCCTACTACATGAGCCGCACCCCGGAGATCAACGCCTTTGTCGCCGAGCTTATCGACAGCGACCCTTTCTTTGCCAAGCAAAGATTTGTGCTGCTCAGGGAAATCGCTGCCATAGGCTATCACCACAAGTATTATGAGCAGGCTCTGGAGAAAGACACCCCCTACAAGAAGATGCTCTCGGCACTGTGGCGTGAAAGCCCTTATGCTCTGAGCTTCCAGGGCGAGCCTTTGGTAAAACCCGGCCAGCAACTGATGACCCTGGCGGCGCTGCTGCACCAGGATAGCCAGCAGCAGAGCCTGCTGGCGGCGCTTATCAAAGCATCCCCCCTGAGCGCCCACGACTGGATGAGCCGGCTGCTGGATCTCTACCTTACCCCCTTGCTGCACGCCTTCTTTGCCTACGATCTGGTGTTTATGCCCCATGGCGAGAACCTTATTCTGGTGCTGGATGACAAGGTGCCTGTCACCATATTGATGAAGGACATAGGCGAAGAAGTCGCAATTCTCAACGGCAGTGCGCCGCTGCCGGGACGAGTGGCGCAACTGGCGGTCTCACTCGAAGAGGAGATGAAACTCAACTACATACTGCTGGATATTTTCGACTGTATCTTCCGCTTTATGGCGCCGCTGCTCGATAGCCACACCAGCCTGAGTGAACAGGGATTCTGGGCTCTGGTGGCTGGAAAGGTACGTGATTATCAGGCCTCCCACCCCCAGTTTGCCGATAAGTATCGCCGCTACGATCTGTTCCAGCCGACCTTTGTCCGTACCTGCCTGAACCGGATCCAACTCAATAACAACCAGCAGATGATAGATCTCGAAGACAGGGAGAAGAATCTGCGCTTTGCCGGCGATATCGACAATCCGCTGCACCCCTTTGCCGCCAGCCACAGCTTTGGCATTACATCAACCCAGACCGAGCGTCTTGCAGACCCGGCCTTATAACCCTTCCAGGAAGTAACAGGAAATGGATATTAATATGCAAACCCTCAATGGCTTCAAACCGACTCCCATCGCCCTTCTCTGCTCTGTGCTATTGAGCGCCCCGGCGTTCGCCGCCGACAAGAGTGAGGCCCATGAGAAAGAGATGGAGGTACTGACAATCGTCGGTGCCAAAGACAAAACCGCAAGCTACAAGGCGAGCGACATGAGCACGGCCACCGGCATGAAACTCTCGTTTCTCGAAACGCCGCAGTCTGTCACAGCCGTCACCGCCAAGGCCATTGAAGATCAGCAGCTCAACTCTGTCATTGATGTCATGACCAGTGTCGCCGGGATCAACGCCCGCCCTTCGGACAACGACAGATACTCCATCAGCGCCCGCGGGATCTCGGTCAGCAGCATTCTCTATGATGGTGTGGCAACCACCTATGACACCCGTTTCAACTATGGCGACAACCTGATGGACAGCGCCCTTTACGAGCGCATCGAAGTGGTACGCGGTGCCACCGGCTTAATGCTGGGTGCCGGTAGCCCTTCCGCCGCCATCAATTTGGTGCGAAAACGGCCCACTGCCGAGTTTCAAGGCAGCGTCAGCCTGAGCAGCGGCTCCTGGGATATGCTGCGCGGTGTGGTCGATCTCTCCGGCGGCCTCAATCAGGATGCCAGCATCCGTGGCCGGGTGGTGCTGGCCTATCAGGACAGGGAGAACTGGCAACACAGATATGAGCAGCAGCGGCAAACCCTGTATGGCATCCTGGAGGCTGATTTGGGAGCCAATACTCTGCTGACCCTGGGCAGTGATTTCCAGCATACCAGGCCGGAAGGCACCATGTCCGGCGGCTTGCCGCTGTTTGACAGTGATGGCAACCGCACCAATTACGACCGCCATGTATCCACCGCCCCCAGTTGGGCCTCCGCCAAGACAGATGCGCTCAATAGCTTTGTGACTCTGGAGCATCATTTCAGTTCAGACTGGACCCTTAAAGGCAGCTATATCTATGGCGACAACAGCCTGGAGTTTGATGTGCTCTGGCCCATGAAAAATCCGGATCCCGTCACCAATGAAGGCATGGTCCCCGGCTCTTTGGCCTTTATCGACGGCAGTCGCACTCAGCACACCTTTGATCTCAAGCTGTCCGGCAACTTCAACGCCTTTGGCCGCAACCATCAACTGGTGGCCGGCGCCAATCAACAAAAACAGGATTTTGCCAACCCCTACTATGGCGCACTCGGCGCCAGGCCACCTCTGGGAGACTTCCGCCAACCGGGCTTTGATTACCCAAAGCCGCAATGGAGCGATAAGGTGCTCTACGGCTCCTGGGGTGAAACCAAGCAACAATCTGTCTATGTCGCTTCCCAGCTTGAACTGACCGATGCCCTGTCCATGGTGCTCGGTGGCCGCCTGGATAACTGGGAGACAGATCAGGATAACTTTGGTGCCAAACATGACTATAAGGTCGATGGTGAGTTCACCGGCTACCTGGGACTGACCTATGCCCTGAGCGACGAATATGCCCTGTATGCCAACTACACGGACATTTTTACTCCGCAAAATAAGGTTCAGGCCGATGGCCGTTACCTGGACCCCATCAAGGGCAGCAACTATGAGGCCGGGATCAAGGCCAGCCTGTTCGATGAGGCGCTGGACTTGTCACTGGCCGCCTTTGAGATACGTCAGGACAATGTTGGTGAGCGAACCGGCGAAAGCCTGCCCAACAGCACTATTCCTATTTATCTCAGTGTCGACGGCACCAAGACCCGGGGTTTCGAGTTTGAGGTCAACGGCTCCATCAATGACAACTGGGATCTTTACCTGGGCTACACCCAGTTTGATACCGAAAATCCCCAAGGCCAAAAGATCAACACCACCAACCCGGAGCGGCAACTCAAGCTCTTTACCACTTATGAGTTCGATGGCTGGCTTCACGGATTGCAGCTGGGCGCCGGGGTCAACTGGCAGAGCCGCATCTATAGCCAAGTCTCAAAACCGGACGGAAAAAAGGTTGAAGTGGAACAAGGCAGCTACGCCCTGGTGAAGTTGATGGCGAGATACAAGTTCAATGAACAGTTGAGCCTGAGAGCCAATCTGGATAACGCCCTCGACAAAAGCTATTACAGCCAGCTCGGCTTCTATAACCAATTCCAGTATGGCGCGCCGCGTAATTTCAGCGTCACCCTGGACTACCGTTTCTGAGCCGCGTTATGCCGTGAAACTATCCATAATAAGGAGCGCCCCGCACTGCGGGGCGAATAACAAATATGTTGTGTGAAGCAAGGCGCCTGTTGGCGCTTGTCGTGTTTCTGAGCCTGGGGCTGGCGGGCTGTTATGTCCCTCAGCAAACCAAAACCCAAACACCGCCGCAAAACGGTTATCCGGTTTGCATTACCACGGCCCACGGGACCAGCTGTATCGAGTCGCCGCCCAAACGCGTGGTGACCCTGGGAGCCGGGGCCGAAGACTGGACCCTATCCTTAGGGGTTGTCCCCATCGCCATTGAACCCCATTACTGGGGCGGCGATGCAGAGGGTTATCTGCCCTGGTTTCGCCAGGCATTGGAAGCGCAAGAGCTGCCGCTGCCCGCCATCATCAGCAGTTACCCCGAACTGGATGTGGAGCGATTATTGGCGTTGAAACCGGATCTTATTCTGGCGCCCCAGTCCGGTATCACCCGCGAAAGCTTTTTGCAGCTGAGCGCTCTGGCCCCCGTCATCGCCTATCCGGACAAACCCTGGCTGACACCGGTTAAGCAGCAGGTGGAACTGATAGCCAAGGCGCTCGGCAAAGAAGCGCAGGCCAAAGCACTTTTGAAACAGCAACAGGCCTATATCGCCCGAGTCGCCGCCGAAAATCCTCAGTTCAATGGCGTGCGCCTGGCCTATATCAATGCCGCCAGTCGAGTTGGCAATCTCTCGGTTTATGTCACAGGCGATCCCAGAGTGGATCTGCTGTTGGCGCTGGGGTTTGTATTGCCGCCACAACTGTCCGGGCTCAATGCCAGCCGAGGCCACTTCGCCGCCCACATAGGACTGGAGCACGCCGATATGCTGGACGATGCCGAGCTGCTGCTCAGCTGGTACAGCTCGGACAAGGCCAGAGCCGAGGTGGAAGCCATGGCGGTTATCCGTCGTCTGCCCGCCATGCGCCGCGGTCGGTATCTGGCAATAACCGACCCGGCGTTGGTGATGGCCAGCTCCTACGGCTCGCTGCTAAGCGTTAAATGGGCTATTCCCAAGCTGGTGCCGCAACTGCAACAAACCCTGGCAGGGCAACAAGAAAACCCTCGCCCAAACAGACCGTCAGACACACAGGCTGGTGCAGATACAGGCGCGCCATCGAATAAAAACGGGAGGCCGGGATGACACACCCAAAAACTTTTCTGCAACATGGAGCTACCCAGTCCCCGAGCCGTCTTGGACGTAACACCTTAGCCCTGCTTGGGCTGCTGACGATGCTGGCGCTGCTGGTATTGGCCAACCTGCTCTTTGGCGCCCGCACGCTACCGCTGACTATGCTGGGCAAGCTCTGGCAACCGGCCGCAGACGATCATCTGTCGCTGGTGTTACAGGCAAGGCTGCCAAGATTGCTGTGCGGCATGTTGGCCGGCATGGCATTGGCAATGGCCGGTTGCGTTATCCAGGCGCTGTGCCGCAACCCCTTGGCGGATCCCGGCCTGCTCGGCGTCAATGCCGGCGCCAGTGCCTCTCTGGTCACTCTGGGGCTGTGGAGCGCAACAGCGGGTTTGAGTCTCTTCTGGCAGGCCTTGCCCGGGGCGCTGCTGGCCAGCGCCTTGGTGTATCTGATGTCCAGGGCGCAGCAATCCCAGGGGCAATCCGCTGCCGTCAGGCTGATCCTGGCCGGCGCCGCCATCAGCGCCGTGCTCGGGGCCTATGTCCAGGCCAGAGTGCTGCTGAACCAGCAGCTATTTGATGGTTTCAGGTATTGGATGGCGGGCTCCCTATCCGGACTGGGCTGGCCGGAGTTTCATGCGCTCTGGCCCTATCTGCTGCCCGCCGCGGCACTCTTGTGGCTGCTGGCACCGGCGCTGAATCTGATGCTGCTGGATACTCATACCGCCAAGGCGCTCGGTGCCTCCCAGGGCTGGCAGGGGCTGCTCGCCTGGCTGGGTGCCACTTTGCTGTGCGCCGCAGCCACCGCCATTGTCGGCCCGCTGGCCTTTGTCGGCTTGGCCAGTACCCATCTGGCCAGGCGTTATCTGACACTCAATTTCCGCCTGCTATTACCGGGAGCCGCTTTAATAGGCGGCGCCATGGTGTTACTGGCAGATCTGTTGGCGCGGGTATTGATGCCGCCGGCCGAACTGCTGACCGGCATCATGGTCGCCCTACTGGGAGCGCCGTTTCTGTACCTGATGGCCCGAGGGCAAAACCTGAAGGAGGCGTCATGAACCACACCCGTTTTCCCATCTGGCAATGGGGCCCGATAACCTTAAGAGCCCCCTCCACCGGCGCCATAAGGGCTGCCTTGCTGGCTGTACTTTTGCTTGTCGGTGCACTGCTACTTAGCCTGATGCTGGGACATCAGGGCCTGGCGCCGGTGAGCCTTGCCAAGGCCCTGTTTGCCGAAGCTTCCGACTATGAAAACTGGCTTTTGTGGCAATCACGCCTGCCAAGGGCCCTGTGCGCCCTCGGCGCCGGCATGGCGCTGGGACTCTCCGGCGCCGTGTTTCAAAGTCTGAGCCGTAACCCGCTGGGGAGCCCGGATATTCTCGGGGTCAATGCCGGCGCCAGTGCCGGCGCCGTCCTCTGGTTATTATGGCTGCCGGAACTGCCATTGCTGCCCGGCGCCCTCTTGGGCACTGGGGTTGTGCTCCTGCTGTTTTTCGCAGGGCTTGGACGCCAATGGCAGTTTTCCCGCAATCTGGTGCTGATGGGCATCGCTATCAACGCCTTTGCCATCGCCCTGGTGCAGTTTGTACTGACACTGGTGCAAAGAGAGCAAGCGCAGCAGATGCTGGGGTATCTGTCCGGCAGTCTGGCACACCGCACCTGGGGTGATGTGCTGCTGATAACCTCAGTGTTACTGCTGGCGCTGCCCGCTCTGTTGCTGCTCTCCCGCCGTCTGTCACTGCTGAGCTTGGGCCAGGAACTGGCTCAGGCGCTTGGCAACCCGGTGCGCCAAAGCCAAACACTGGCGCTGCTGTTTGCCACCTTGCTGGCGCTGGGCGCCGTACTCTGCGCCGGCCCTGTAGCCTTCGTCGCCTTGGTGGCGCCACATCTGGCCCGCTTTGGCAATCGTCAACTGGCACTGCTGCGCTCGGCGCTGATAGGCGCGCTGTTGCTGCTAGGGGCCGACACCCTCACCTTATTGCTGCCGGGCAACCAAAGGCTGCCGGTGGGCGTATTGACCGCCCTCATCGGCGGCGTCTATCTGGCGCTACTGTTGAGCCGCGAAATCTGGGGACAACCGCAACTGGCCAAGGGACTGAAAGGAGAAAAATCATGACCCAATACCCTGACTATGACATTGCCCTCAGTGGGCATGAGCTTTATCTCGAGTACGGCCAGAGGCCCATCATAAGCGCCATGAACCTGGCCATCCCCAAGGGTAAGCTGACGGTGATCCTTGGCCCCAATGGTTGTGGCAAGTCGACCCTGCTCAAGTGTTTGAGCCAGGTACTGCCGCCCACACGCGGCCAGGTCATCTTGGGTCACACCCCTTTGGCGCAGATGAGCAACAAGGCCAGAGCCAGGGAGCTGGCATTGCTGGTGCAAAAGCCGGAATTGCCGGAAGGAATAGATGTGCAGGAGCTGGTCAGTCGCGGCCGCTACCCTCATCAGAGCCTGTGGCACCAATGGTCAGAGCAAGATGAGCTGGCGGTTGCCCAAGCCCTGGCTGCCACAGGGTTAACGACACTGGCACAAAGGCCTGTGGCCGAGCTCTCGGGCGGCCAGCAACAGCGAGTCTGGCTGGCGATGGTGCTGGCGCAGCAAACCGACTTGCTGCTGCTCGATGAACCCACCTCGTTTCTCGATATCCGCGCCCAGCTGGCAGTACTCGACTTTTGCCGTGCATTGGTGGATCAGGGTCGCACCTTGGTATTGGTGCTGCATGACATCAATCAGGCTCTGCGCTACGGCGATCACTTGCTGTTGATGCGTGATGGCAAGCTGATTGCCTGCGGCGCACCCGAGTCACTGTTGACCGAGGCCCTACTGGAACAGGTGTTCGATATCAATGCCAGCATAATCACAGATCCCGAGGCCAACTGCCCGATGATTATCCCCAGGCCCAGAGCCCGCCCCAGATCTGCCGGACGCCATGACGGCGAGGATTCGACCAACACTGCCACCGGAGGACTGCCGTCATGGGAATGAATATTGCCAGCGAGCTCAACCAACTATTGGCGCAAAAAGCCGCCTTCTATGGCGAGCATTTCAAGGCCATAGAGAGTCTGGAGCAGTTACCCCAAGAAGCCATCAGCTTGAACTCGGTCTTGAGCCAGGCATATTACCCGGCGCTGCTGCAGCAATTTGCCCTGAGTTATCAAACCAAGGTGTCCACGACTTGTGCCACAAAGCCCGAGATCGACGCCCGGGCACTGCACTCCATGTGGAGTCAGTGGTTTTTCGGCCTGCAACTGCCACCCCTACTGCTGTGGTTATTTGCCAGTCAGCCCGGCAGCGCACTTAACCGCGCCATAACATCAGCAGCTTGCAGTGACAACTGGTACCTTGAACCTTTTGATAACGGCCGGGCAGAAACTTTTTATCTGCTGCTTGATGCGGATGTCAGCCATCCGGCTCCCGCCGGGCAACTTGCCAGTTGGGAAAGCTTACTAGAGCGGTTGCTTATTCCGATTGTCGAGCGTCTGGCAGCGCTGGGGCCAGTGCCATCAAAGCTGCACTTCAGCCATCAAGCCTATATTGTGCATTGGTATCTGGGTGAGTTGTCACTGCCCGTCAGTTGGCGGAAGCAATTGATAAGAGAGATGTTCGAGCAAGCTGAGCTGCAGCCACGTACCTATGTTGCACCGATTGTCCATCCGTTTTGGCGTAAGCTAAGGCTCAAGCAGCAGCAAAGCCCGCGTATCGCCTGTTGCCTGCGGCACAAGCTTCCCTGCACCCCAATGTGCGCCGATTGCCCGCTGGATAAGAACAGGCGCCGTAAGGGTGGCAGTAGCGGGGAAGATACCAGCAAATCTTGTGTATGCTCGGCATAGATTGACAGACTAGGATACAAGGTGCCACTCCTGGGAAATAGCGAATCCTATGTTAGAAACATCGTTAGAAATATCGTTAGAAACATTGCGATTTTTTCATGCCGAGACTCAAGCGGCTAATACACGAGAAAATTCTACTTTTGGCTGCTGTTATGTTTCGGGAGGACAAGCAAACCAGTCCTCCCCCCATTTACTGGGTCGGGCACGGAAGCGGCGGCGCCTAGGGATTTACCCGTTCAGATCCCACAGGACTCAGGATTTGACGACCAAAGCCATTTAAACCAGCCCGCTCACAAAAAAAACATTTTAATTCATAATATTACGCGCCTTCACTTTCTGAGGCTGTACTCTTTTTTGTACCTATTCCGATCAGAACATCACCTTAATTCGGCACTGACACTATCCACTAAATGGCTTAAATATCAGTAGGATGATACAAAGTATTACTGAGATAATACTTTAGTGATATGGACAAAAAGCATACAGCGGATAGCATGGTGTTGCACTTTAGTTAATCATAAGGAGTTGATATGAAAAATATAAGTGTGGCAATGGCATTGGTTTCAGCTGTTGTGTTCTCTCAAACCACGTTAGCGAGCGACAATAGACTTTGCCTTACCAACGATACAGAGTTTGTAGCCAGTGGTTACTCCGTGCAGGATGGCATAGACGACCCAAACTTTGACCCAAGTATTGAGGTCCAGGTTACTTATTCAGGGAAGGTTTGCACATCATCGCCAAAAGAAGTGGATACCCTCTCAGTTCCGGTTCCAAACACTCCTATTGAAGGAGATAAAAGGACAATAGTGCAAACTCGTGGAGGGTGGGTATATACCTGGGAACAGCTCTATACCAGTAGTGGATGGCAGACTACTTTGTTTTCGCAACGCTATATTGGTAATGGCAATGGTAAACATGAAACCCAACGTTAAGTAACAAGTTCTGGGCCGTTCTAGGCCCAGTTTCTTACTTGTTTTCCCCTTCCTGAAAAAGATTGTCGGGCGAACAGGCCTACCAAGTCTTATGACTTTGTTTAATGCCTTAACGCCAGCCAATGCTTCACCCACCTGTCCGTTATAATCACGCAGGCTTAATTTGGCACTGATAAGTTGTTTATCGCGATACATGGCGCTCTCGGACAAGGAGCGCAGATGGCAGTTATTCATCAACTTCCATAGCTTCAACTCTTCTGCCTTGAGTGCATCCACAGTCTTATTTCGAGGATGTCTTGGTTCCCTTTGTCGTCTTGGTTCCCTTTGTCTACTCTGTGCCGAACTCATTTTTAGCTCACTCCAGACTGCGAAAAATATAAAAAAACGCCCCGGTGATTTACAGCCTTACCGGGGCGTTTGGTTGGAGGTTTGCGGCCTGAGGCCGCTTTTACACTAAAGCTGCACTGTTATTCAAAGGCTGTTACTCAAAGGCTGTTACTCAAAGTGCTGTTACTCAAAGGCGATTCGAAGAACAGCCATTCCAATCAGTGTCAGTCGAAGAAGCGTCGTCCTTCTGCGGCCATGGTCTTGAGCAATTCACTCGGGGCGAATCTGTCGCCGAAGCGGCTCTGGAAGCGTTCCAGCTTGGCCAGCAACTGATCGGCGCCCATGGTGTCTATATAGTGGAAAGGCCCACCGAGGAAAGGCGGGAAACCTATGCCGAAGATGGCGCCAATATCCCCATCGCGGGCAGAGGCTATGATGCCCTCTTCCAGACACCGCACCGCTTCATTGAGCATCTGCACCACACAGCGCTCTGCCAGGTTGGCATTTTCGGCGCCAACACCCGGCGCTATCCCCAGCACCTGATAAACGCTCTTGTCCACTTCCTTCTTCTTGCCGGCTTTAGGACCGTAGAGATAGAAGCCCTTGGCATTCTTGCGCCCCTTGCGGTCATCGGCGAGCAGCTTATCGAAGGCAGAGGGGGCAGCGAAACGCTCACCCAACTCTTTTTCGAGTATCGGCGAAATCTTGGCGCCCACATCGATACCCACTTCATCGAGCAGAGTGATAGGGCCGACCGGGAAACCAAACTTCACCAGCGCCTTATCCAGGCTCTCGACACTGTTGCCCTCGAGCAGCAGCTGCGCCGCTTCATTCATATAGAGCGCCAGAATACGGTTAACATAGAAACCGGCGCCATCTTTCACCACTATCGGTGTCTTGCCCTGTTTGCGGGCAAAGGCCACTGTGGTGGCTATCGTCTGGGGCGAGGTTTTATCGTGGGCAATCACTTCCACCAACGGCATCTTCTCTACCGGCGAGAAGTAATGCAGGCCGATGACGTTTTCCGGTCTGGCGGCGGCTTCGGCAATCTGACCTATGGGCAGCGACGAGGTGTTGGAAGCAAAAATAGTGTGTTCACCGCATTCGCGCTCGATATCCCGCACCATTTGATGCTTGAGATTGAGATCCTCAAATACCGCCTCGACCACTATGTCGGCATCCTTGACCCCAACATAGTCTGTAGTCGTCGTCATCAAGGCCATCTGCTTATCGCGCACCGCCGGGGTCATATGCCGACGCTTGACGCCCTTATCCAGCAACTTATAGGCATAGCCCAGCGCATTGCTGAGTCCCTGCTCACTGATATCCTTGACCCGCACCGGGATTTTGGCCTTGGTAGTGGTCACTGAGGCGATACCGCCGCCCATCAGGCCACCGCCGAGCACTACGGCCTTGTGAACCGGACTCGGCTCAGCACCTTCGGCGCCGGTTTCCTTTTTCATTTCTGTGGTGGCAAAGAAGATGGAGCGCAGCGCCGCCGACTCGGGCGTCATCACCAGCTCGCCGAAATGGCGCGCCTCGGTGGCCAAACCTGCCTCTATCCCCTGACTCATCCCCACCCGCACACAGTCGATGATCTTGTCCGGCGCCGGATAGTTACCCTGGGTTTTTCTGGCAACCTGTTTACGGGCCTGATCAAAGATGATTTTCTGCCCAAAGCCGTTGCTTTCGAGCAGCTTGTTCATCATAGGTTGATTATTTTTGCCTTTACCGCGCTTGGCTTTGCCGGCCAATGCCAGTTCAACCGCCGCCTCCAGCAGAATCGACTTGGGTACCACATCGTCCACCAGCCCCATCTTCAGCGCCTGCTTGGGGCGAACCTGTTTACCGGTAAGCATCATATCCAGCGCTGTGGTGATCCCCACCAGGCGTGGCAGACGCTGGGTTCCACCACCGCCCGGCAGCAGACCGAGCTGAACTTCCGGCACCCCCAACATGGTTTTCTTGTCGTCACTGCACACCCGCAGATGACAAGCCAGTGCCAGCTCGAGGCCGCCACCGAGACAGGCGCCGTGAATGGCTGCGACTACAGGAATTTTCAGCCCTTCCAGTTCGGCAAACACCTTATGCCCTGAGCTCGACAGCTCGCGGGCATCGGCGGCGCTTTGACAGGCATCGAGCATGGAGATATCTGCGCCGGCCACGAAGGAGTCGGGCTTGCCTGAAATGATCACCAAGCCCTTGATACTGCTGTCCGCTTTGATTTCGCTCAGCAAGGCGCTGATCTCAGGGCCGAATTCGGCCTTGAGGGTATTCATGCTTTCGCCGGGTACATCCATGGAAAGAATGGCAATGCCGTCGTCGCGGCGGCTGAGGCTAAAACTCTTGTTGCTGTTTTCCATCTGCAATTACTCCACTTCCACTATCATTGCCACACCCAGACCACCGGCCGCACAGGCGGTTGTCAGACCCGTACCGCCACCGCGGCGCTTCAGTTCATTACACACTTGGGTGATCAAGCGAGTACCCGTGGCCGCAAACGGATGGCCATAGGCCAGCGAGCCGCCGAGCACGTTGAACTTGCTCATATCGATTTCACCAATGGCGCGGCTCTGACCGAGTTTTTCCTCGGCAAACTTCTTCGAGGCAAACATCTTCATATTGGCCAAAGTCTGGGCAGCAAAGGCTTCGTGCATCTCTATCAGGGTCAGATCTTCGAGCTGCATACCGGCGCGTTTCAGCGCCAGTGGCGTGGCGTAGGATGGCCCCATCAGCATGTCTTGCCAGACATCTATGGCGCTGAAAGCATAGCTCTTGATATAGCCAATGGGGGTGTAACCCAGGGCCTTGGCTCGGCCTTCACTCATCAGGATCACCGCAGAGGCGCCATCGGTCAACGGGGTACTGTTGGCGGCAGTGACACTGCCGTGCTTGCGGTCGAATACGGGTCTGAGTTTGGCGTAAGACTCAAGGGACGAGTTGTCGCGGATATTGTTGTCACGCTCGATAAAACTTTTGTAGGGCGGCACATGAGCCACCATGACTTCATCCTTGAGCTTGCCTTCGTTCCAGCTCTGGCTCGCCAGGGTATGAGAGCGGTGGGCCAGCGCGTCCTGATCGGCGCGGCTGATGTCGTGGCTCTTGGCCATCTGCTCGGCGGTTTGCCCCATGGACAGGCCGGTGGAATATTCGGCCACAGCAGGCGGCACAGGCAAGAGATCTTTAAACCCCAGACGGCGAACTATGTTCCACTTCTGTCCCAGGGTACGGGCCTTATTAAGATCGACCAAGGCATGGGCCAACTTGCGGGACACCCCGATAGGCAGCACAGAGGAGGAATCCGAGCCCCCGGCTATGCCTATTTCGATATTGCCCGTCATGATCGACTCGGCAATATTGACAGTGGACTGAAAACTGGTGGCACAGGCACGGGTAACACTATAGGCATCTGTGTGCAAATTCATGCCGGTACCCAGGACAATTTCACGGGCAATATTGGGCGCTGCCGGCATCTGTACGACCTGGCCGTAGACAAGCTGCTCAATCAGCTTGGGGTCCAATTCACTGCGACTGAGCAGCTCATTGACCACCATCTTGCCCATATCCAGCGCCGACACGCCGTGAAACGCCGTCGCCTGTTTGGCAAACGGGGTACGCAGACCGGCCACTATGGCAATCCGCTCGCCCCTGGCATTGGTTACCTGTTGTCTGTCACTCATTTGTCACCCTCTTATTAAGCAGCGCACGCCGAAAATGGCCCTGACACTGCGCTTTATTGTTTTTCCATAAGAGACCCGTACTGCCCTAAACAGGTCTGACCATTAAAAGTGTGATCTGATTCTAACTTCTTGTTGGCCGGTTTTAAACACTTGTTTGTTTTTTTAACACTAGCCAAGGGCGCAGGGAATTCTTTACCATAACCGCTGTCTATAGTTGGGCCTTAAAATAAAACGAGTAGCATCATGCCTTTGAGTCGATTTCATGCACTGCAGACCTATCTGGATCAAGTGATCATAGGTCAGCCAATTTTGACCGAAAACCTGCTTATCGCTCTGATAGCCGATGGCCACCTGTTAGTGGAAGGACCACCGGGGCTGGCCAAGACCCGGGCCGTTAAAGCGCTGTGTGATGGCATTGAGGGCGACTTTCACCGCATTCAGTTTACCCCGGACCTGCTGCCGGCCGATTTGACCGGCACCGACATCTATCGAGCCCAAACCGCGACCTTTGAATTTGAGGCCGGGCCGATATTTCACAACCTTATTCTGGCGGATGAAATCAACCGTGCCCCGGCCAAGGTGCAGTCGGCCCTTTTGGAAGCCATGGCCGAAGGCCAGGTGACAGTGGGCAAACACTCCTACAAGTTACCGCCGCTGTTTTTAGTGATGGCGACCCAAAACCCGCTGGAAAACGAGGGCACCTACCCGCTACCGGAAGCCCAGCTTGACCGCTTCCTGATGCACCTGAACCTGGATTACCCGGAAGCAGACACTGAGCTTGAGATCCTGCGTTTGTCCCGCAGCGAAGCCAAGACCCACGGCATGGAGAAAGTCACTCCCATAGGCCAGCAGGAAGTATTCCTCGCCCGGGAGCAGGCGCTGGAGCTGTATCTGGCCGAGCCGCTTGAGCGTTATATTGTCGACTTGGTGATGGCGACCCGTCAGCCTCAGCGCTACAGCGACCAGCTTGCCAAGTGGCTGGAATACGGCGTCAGCCCGCGGGCGACCCAATCCATCGAGCGCTGCGCCCGCGCCCGCGCCTGGTTATATGAACGTGACTTTGTCTCCCCTGAAGATATTCAAGCCGTGGTGCCCAATGTACTGCGTCACCGTTTGCTGCTGAGTTATCAGGCGCAGGCCGAAGGGGTCAGCCGCGATCAGGTGATTGACCATGTGCTCAATCAGGTGGCCGTTCCCTGATGAAAGCCGCAGCAACAGACTCTTCACTGCCACTGTTTGCCGACGGCCTCCACCTGTGTGAGGCCGAGCTGCTTGCCTGC
Organism: Shewanella sp. ECSMB14102; assembly: GCF_000813075.1. NCBI lineage: Bacteria > Pseudomonadati > Pseudomonadota > Gammaproteobacteria > Alteromonadales > Shewanellaceae > Shewanella > Shewanella sp. ECSMB14102. The sequence goes on along the minus strand of NZ_JWGX01000002.1, from coordinate 163,755 downwards.
CAGAATATCGCCCGCGCTCTGGGTGACCGGCAAGGAAAAGCCCGCGCGGCCATGGCCGGTCACAGAGCCAGCCTGGTCAAGGGCCGCGGCATGGAATTTGCTGAAGTGCGCCACTATCAACAGGGTGATGATGTCCGCACCATAGATTGGCGGGTCACCGCCCGCACCGGCAAGGCGCATACCAAGCTGTTTGTCGAGGAGCGTGAGCGCCCTATTCTGCTGTTGGTGGATATGAAGCACAGCCTCTATTTCGGCTCCCAGCTGTTATTGCAGTCGGTACAGGTGGCGCATCTGGCGGCGACCTTGGGCTGGAATGCCATCATGCAGGGCGACCGTCTCGGCGCGCTGGTGGTGGGCGATAGCGCCCACAGAGAGCTTAAGCCAAGAGCACGCAATCAGGGGATCCTGGCACTGATATCGGCGCTGGTGGCGGTACACAAGTCGCAGCTCGAAGCGCTGGACAGCCCCCATGAAGATGGTCAGGCGTTAATGCTCCAGGCCTGTCAGCGTCTGGCACGACTGGCCAAACCCGGCTCCCTTATCTGGATAATCACAGACGGCAACGGTTTTGGCAGCGAATGTCAGCAGGCGCTGTCGGAACTCAAACGCCACTGCGAGCTGGCGGCCTTTGTGGTAACAGATCCCATGCGCCAAGGCACACTCGAGCTGCCGCGGCAGTTTGCCCTGCCGGTACGGGAGTCGGGCCGCAGCCTGATCCTGGATCGCAGCGGTTATGATGCCTGGCTCGGTCGTCAGCGCGCCAACCTGGCGCAGTTTGATACCCTGATGCAACAACTCAAGGTCCCGGTTCGCACTCTGGATGCCGGCCGGCGCCTCAATCAACAATTGACACTGTTAAGATGAATCCCAATCAAGCCAATCCGGCGCTGAGTGCGCTCAAGGATATTCAACTACCGGCCGAGGTGCCCTTTTGGCCTCCGGCTCCCGGTATTTGGCTGCTGATGCTGCTGGCCTTGTTACTGCTTGGCGCCGCGGCATTCTTTGGCTATCGGCGCCTGCAGACAGCCAAGGCTCACAAGGCGGTGGCTCAAGCCGCCATGACTGAACTGATGCAGTTGCAGGACCAGGACCCGGAGCTGCTATCCAAGATGAGTGCATTATTGAAACGCACCGCCATCAGCTATGGTGAGCGTGCCCAGGTGGCCGGACTCAGCGGTAAACCCTGGGCCGAGTATCTGGATAACGCACTGCCAGCCAAGCTGCGTGGGCGCTTCGCCTCTTTGCTCGAAAATCAATACAGTGGTCAACCGAGCGCAGCCCCTGCCGAGTTGCGGGCGCTTTGTGTTTGCTGGCTCAAGTGCGCACCGAAACACTTTGCCAAGGGAGGTAAACCAAGATGCTGACCCTCCATTGGCCCTGGTTACTGCTGCTTATTCCATTGCCGCTGCTGCTTGCCTATCGCCCCGCCGTCAACAGCGGTGGTCAACTGCAACTGCCCGGCGTCGATGCCCATGCCCGCGAGCAGCAACAAAGCAAACGCAGAGCGCCCTTGAGTCTCTGGCTGCTGTGGTGCCTGTTGCTTTTGGCCATCGCCCGGCCACAGTGGCTTGGCGATCCCATAGAGCTGCCTACCGAAGGGCGGGATCTGATGCTGGCGGTGGATCTCTCCGGCAGTATGCAGATTGAAGACATGGTGCTCGATGGCAAAGCGGTAGACAGATTCACCCTGATCCAGAAAGTGGTCAGCGACTTTATCGAGCGCCGCGCCGGCGATCGTATCGGCCTGATATTGTTTGCCGATGCCGCCTACCTGCAGGCGCCACTGACTCAGGACAGACGCTCTGTGGCTCAGTATCTCAAGGAAGCTCAAATCGGCCTGGTGGGCAAACAGACCGCCATTGGCGATGCCATTGCCCTGGCGGTAAAACGCTTCGATAAGGTCAAAGACAGCAACCGGGTGTTGGTGCTCTTGACCGATGGCTCCAACAATGCCGGTAGCATAGTGCCGGATCAGGCCGCCGCCATTGCCGCCAAGCGCGGCATCACCATCTACACCATAGGTGTGGGCGCCGATGTGATGGAACGTCGCACCCTATTTGGCCGTGAGCGGGTCAACCCCTCGATGGATCTGGATGAAGCCCAGCTGCAACGGATAAGCGATGCCACCAAGGGGCGCTATTTCCGTGCCCGGAATACCGAAGAACTGGAGCAGATCTATCAGGAAATCGACAAGCTGGAGCCCGTCAGCCGTGACGCCCTCAGTTACCGGCCGCAATCCGAGCTGTTTTACTGGCCGCTGGGACTTGCGCTGGCACTGAGCGTACTATTGCAGCTGCAAAGCCTGTTGCTCAGCGTCTGGCCAAGGCCTTGGGGGAGGAAATCATGAGTTTGCACTTTATCCGTCCCGAATGGCTGTGGGCCTTAGTGCCACTGGCATTGCTGTTAGTGCTGCAAAGTCGCCGTCAAACGGGCCAATCTGACTGGGATCGTTATATTGCGCCGCATCTGGCGCCACTGCTGTTGACCCAAGGCAGCAAAAGTCGCCAAAACCGCCTGCCCTGGCTTGGTCTGGCCTGGTTGGTGGCGGTACTGGCCTTAAGCGGCCCGGCGCTCTACAAGAAACCCCTGCCGGTATTTGCCAGCAGCACAGGACGGGTGCTGGTGATGGATATGTCTTTGTCCATGTATGCCACAGACGCCGCCCCCAACCGTTTGACCCAGGCCAGGTTCCGCGCCACGGATCTGCTGGGGCAACTCAATGAGGGGGAAACCGCGCTGCTGGCCTACGCGGGTGATGCCTTTATCATCAGCCCCTTGACCCGGGATCGCAACACCCTGCTCAATCTGTTGCCAACCCTGAGCCCGGCCATCATGCCAGTGCGCGGCTCCAATTTAACCGCGGCGCTGGAGAAAGCCAAGGAGCTGCTCAGCCAGGGCGGCCACCTGCAGGGCGATATCATCTTGATAACAGATGGCGTCGGCAGCCGTCAGCTCAATGCCGCCAAACAGGCGATTGAGGGCAGTCACTACCGCTTGGGCATTCTGGCGATAGGTTCATCCCAGGGTGCACCGATAAGGCTGCCGGATGGGCAACTGCTCAAGGACAGCCGAAATGAAGTGGTAGTACCGGCCACCGACTTTGGTCTGCTCAGCGAGCTGGCGAGTGCCGGGAACGGCATTTTGGTGCCCTACAGCAACGACGGCAAGGATCTGCAAACGCTGGTGCAGTGGCTCGCCACCAGCTCGGATGCCACAGAAACAGATCTTGCCGGCGATACCTGGGTCGACCTTGGCCCCTATCTGGCATTCTTGCTGTTGTTGCCGCTGCTTTTAAGCTTTCGCAGCGGCCTGCCGGTGCTATTGCTGCCCTTGAGTCTTGGCCTGCTTGTCAGCCCACCTAGCCAGGCAAGCGGCTGGGATGACCTCTGGCAAACCCGAGATCAGCAGGGAATGCAAGCATTCAAGCAGGAGGATTTTGCCACTGCTGCCGACAAGTTTGTTGACCCCGCCTGGCAAGGCAGCGCCCGCTACCGCAGCGGCGATTATCAGGGTGCGCTGCAAGCCTTCGAGCAAGATGGCAGTGCCACAGGCTTATACAACCAAGGCAATGCCCTGATGCAGCTTGGCCAATATGAAGAAGCCATCAAGCGCTACAGTGACGCCCTGACACAAGTGCCCGATATGCAGGATGCCATTGACAATAAGGCGTTGGCGGAATCCTTGCTAAAGCAGCGAGAGCAGCAACAAGATCAACAGAGCCAGGATAAGCAAGAGGATCAAAGCCAGCAGGATCAACAACAGAGTTCTCAGTCCGGCAAGGATCAGAGTCAGGGCAGTCAGGACAGCGCCCAGGGTGACAACAGCCAGGGCCAAAATCCAAGCAAAGAGCAAGGTCAAGACAGCCAAGCCGACCAAGGCTCAAGCAAGGACTCGGACCAGGGCTCAGATAAAGACGCTAACAAAGAGAATAGCGCTCCTTCCACTGCCGACTCGCAGCAAAATGCCGAGGATAACACCGGCGCAGGCTCTGAGCCTGAGATGCAGGCTTCATTGCCACAAGAGCAAGAGCCGCAAAATGAGTCAAGCACAGCTGCAGGTCAAAACGGTGCAGCTAAGCAGGATGGCTCTGAGTCTGATGCCGACAAGGCCAACTCGGCGAGTCTTGCCGAACAACAACAGGGGCCAAACGATGAGCAAAGCGATGATCAGGTTAAGGCACAAGTTGCCGCCTCGTCACTCGATGACACCGAGCCCCTGCCCCCCGAAATGGAGCGGGCGCTGAAGGCATTGGTGGATGACCCGGCCACTTTGCTGCGCAACAAGATGCAACTCGAGTATCAAAAACGCCGCCAGCGCGGCGAGACACCCAAGGACAATGAACAGTGGTAACTAGACTTATTCCTCTATTGCTTCTGTGCCTGCTGCCGCTCAAGGCACTGGCACTGACACAGCTTCAGGCCTCGGTCGATCGCAATCCCGTGACCGAGAGCGAGTACTTTATGCTGTCCGTGGTGGCAGATGATGAACTCGAAGCCCAGGCACTGGACACCTCGGCCCTGTTGAAAGACTTTATCGTCGGCCGCACCAGCGTCAGTCGCAGTACCCAGATCATCAATTTTGATGCCCGCAAGGAAACCCGCTGGCAAGTGATGCTGGCCCCCAAAACCACAGGTCAGGTCACTATTCCGGCCCTGAGTATCGATGGCGTCAGCAGCGATGCCATCGAATTGAAGGTGATGCCGGCCGGTAGCCGCCCGGAGGCGCAAAAAAACCTGTTCCTGCGTACCAGTATCTCGGCCAAGGAGGCCTATGTCGGCCAGTTGCTCACCTACAAGGTAAAACTCTTTCTGGCCGTTGAGCTGCAGCGTGGAGTGTTGTCGGCCCCCTCTATCAGCGGCGCCCAGATAAAACAGCTCGGCGAGGATAAAGAAAGCAGTGAAATAGTCAACGGCCGCCGTTTTCGGGTGATAGAGCGCAGCTACGGCATCATAGCCGATGAACCCGGCGAGCTGGCGATTTCCGGTGCCAACTTCTCGGGAGATGTGCTGGTCGATACCCCAAGACGCGGCATGTTCGCCTTTCAGGAAAGTCGCCCCATGCAGGCCCAGAGTGACAGCATGCTGGTCAGCATCAAGCCGATCCCGGCCGAATATCACGGCGACTGGCTGGTATCGGATCTGGTGATGCTCAAAGAGGAATGGGACGACAAGCAGACTTTTGAAGTGGGTCGCCCTATTACCCGCAACCTGACACTGCTGGCATTCAATGCCGATGAAACCAGCCTGCCGGAGCTGAAACTGAGCTTGCCGGACAATCTCAAGAGCTATCCGGAAAAGGCGCAGCGCAAGACCTTCGTTCGCGACAACCAACTTGTCTCTCAACTGACCCAAACCATTGCCATAGTGCCCTCCAAACCGGGGAGTTATACCCTGCCGGAGATCAAGGTGCCTTGGTGGAATCCGCATTTAAAGCAGCAGGAGTTCGCCCTGCTGCCGGCGCGCACTATCCAGGTAGCCCCCGCGGCCGATATGCCACAGCCCGTCATCAACCCGCCGCAGGAAGAATTAAACCTCAGTACCGGCTTCTGGCCTTGGTTGACCGCTCTGTTTGCGTTGCTGTGGCTGGCCACCTGTGTGTTGTGGCTAAAGGCGCGCAAACAACAAGCGATAGCCGCTCCGGCAACAGTGGCGCAAGCTCAAACAAGCGAAACCCGGCCGGGGTTGGTTCAGGCTTGTCAGCAAGGGGACTTGAGCCGGGTATTCAAGGCATTGCTACAGGAACTCAGTGATATCACGGGCCATAGCGTCACACTCGATGAACTGCCTAAACTGGCACCTGAGTTGGCCGCCATCGTCGCCAAGATTCAGGCCAGTCGCTATGGCAGACAAGGCAGCGATCCCGCTCAGTATTTCCCGGCGCTGTTGCAAGCCTTTGAACGCTTCCAGAGCCAATACTCCAAGGCGGCTGATTCGGCCTCGGCGCTGGCGCCGCTAAACCCTTAACAGCAGGCCCCGGGCTCATCAAGCTACTAGCTTGTTAAGCCCGGGGTAATCCCAATGAACTTCAGTGTCTGATCCACCGCCGCGAATCCGCGCCATGGTTATAGCTAAAGTTATGGCTAATGTTATGGTTAGGCGGCATACCCATTGGAGGAGATGCTTATCCATTAATATCAGCTCATTCGTCCGCTATTGAGCATTCGTTAAAGATAACAATGGAGTTGCAACATAAACTAGCACCATAGTCATGCTATCGGCCTCGCGATTGTCATCAAAAAGTTGCGAGATGAACAAAAAATATCGTTAATAGCCTTAGAGTTTTATCCGTTAATATTGCAAAACCCAGTCCAATTCATGGTTTAGACACACTTTATGCCACCGCCATTTGCCAGAACACCTGCAACGCCATTAAGCTTAATGATGACAAAAATAAAACAAGCATGAAAATGTTCGATAGCTGGCGAAAGAAAAAGTCTGATGATGCGGTCATTTCTGACATGCTGAATAAACAAAGACGTTACGATAGCCTGGTCAGGGCGCTGCATGCCGATATCTACCGCTACGCCTTCTGGCTTTGCGGCGATCGCCATATAGCCGAAGATATTACCCAGGAAACGTTTCTCCGGGCCTGGCGCTCGCTGGATTCATTGAAAGATGACAAGGCGGCCAAGGCGTGGTTAATCACTATTTTACGGCGGGAAAATGCCCGCCGCTTTGAGCGTAAGCAGTTTGATTATGCCGATATCGGCGAAGAGCATTGGCAGGATCCCGGTTCCCAGAGCCAGGAAGAACATGCCGAGCACTACCTGCTCAGGCGTCAAATAGCCCAATTGGAACCCGAGTATCGGGAGCCTTTGTTATTACAGCTGATAGCCGGATTCAGTGGCGATGAAATTGCCCAATTACTGGATCTAAACCGAAATACTGTCATGACCCGCTTGTTTCGGGCCAGAAATCAGTTAAAAGAAGCACTGGAACACTCCAAGGTCAGAGGTCAATCCAATGGATGAGCTGAAGTTTCGCCGCCAGGCCTATGGCGACCCCAATAATCAGGATCCCGAGTTTCTCGAGGCCCTAAGCCAAAACGAAGACAATCAGGCGTTTGTCGCCGAACTCAAGGCACTCGATGGCAAGATAAGTCAGGCGCTCAGAATTCCTGTGGCCGAAGACCTGAGCGAAAAACTGCTGCTGAAACAACAGTTGGCCGTGCACCATCATCAACGCAAACGTACAGGCTGGATGCTGGCGATGGCCGCATCCATCGCATTTGTTGCCGGAGTCAGTTTCAGTCTCTGGCGTCAGGGACCGGTGGACTTAGGACAACACGCACTTGCCCATGTGCGCCATGAAACCATGGCCATGACCAGTAATGCCGATATCTCTTATCAAGCGATCAATGCCGAACTGGCATCACTTAAGGGATTGGGCAATGCCAGATTCAACAGCCAACCAGGAAGGGTGTTTTACAGCACTTTCTGCGATTTTCAGGGAATTGAGAGTATTCACCTGGTATTGGCCGGTGAACAAGGCAAGGTAACAGTGTTTATTGTGCCCCCTGAACACAGGGTAATGCTGGCCGAAGCCTTTGCCGATAGCGAATACCGGGGAGAGGCGATAAAAACCGACTCAGCTTACCTGGTGTTGGTAGCCGAATATCCTCAAGACCTGGACGCTGTTAAAGAAGAAATAAAACAGAGCTTTATTTGAAGAATCAGGCTTTGCAGTACCAAATATGAGGCAGTATTGCCTAGTAGTTGACTCATAGGTAAGCATGAAAAGCCTTGGGGAAGGTTGGCCTTGAAAAGTTTATCGGATTAAACCGACTTAATCCTCGGTCTTAAATGCAGTTTTTTAATATAATTTTTCAGTACCTTGTCATATCCAGGATAGGAAATCGGCCACGGGCTCTTTGGCGGCATCACTACTTTGAGCCAGAAACAGCTCGCCACAAGCCAGCGCATCGGTCAGCGCGTTGTGGGCCGAGTACGGCGGCAAATGATAGCGGCTGCGACAGGCACCGAGGCGCAGACTACCGCTTGACAACACCTCCTGCTGTCGCTGCAGGCGCGTCTTTTCCAACAATAGCGTATCTATCACAGGAAGATGCAGCTTAGTACCATACGCCTGCTGACAAAGCCTGCTGAGAAAAGCGCAGTCCAACGGAGCATGATGCATCAGTAAAATGCGCCCCTGACTTTGCCGTAGCAGCCAAGGCAAGAGCTGTTCGGGCGCCAGCGCCCCCTGTTCAAGATGGCGATCCATAATGCCGTGAATCGTGGCGCTCTGACCGACACTGCCGTCAATACTCACCAATTTGTGGCGCGCGCCGCTGAGCTCCAGTCTGCCTTTGTTGATCGGCACCACACCTATGGAGAGGATCTGATCGCAACCCGGCTTAAGGCCGGTCATTTCCAGGTCCAGCGCCATCAGGGGTGCCTCTGCCACAGGCTTAGATAACACAAGGCTCAAGGCCTGATAAAAAGACTTGAGTGGCTCTCTTGCCTGCCAGCAATGCCAGGCCAGACGGGTTCTATGCAGCAAATGCATCCTAGAAACTCCGGGTAAATTTGAGTTTCAGCGCCGCCTGGGCATCATGCACCACTTTGAAGGCATCCCTGAGTTGGTGGCGCATCAGCGAAGAGAGCGCCTGCGGCATCAGAAAATTGCTTATCTTCTGGCCCTGGTCAAACTGACGCCCCTGATTGGCCAGCCGCATATGGGCAATAAATTCATGGGCATCGGCGAGATTTAGGGCATCTTTGCGGCTCAACAGCTTGCTCTCCATCAAGGCGCGGATCCGTTTGGCGGTATTAACCTCTTTAACGCCGGCGGCCAGGGCATATACCCGGGCGATATCATTGATAAGGGCGCTGCCCCTGTGTTTAAGGTCCATCCCCTTGATCTCACTGCCATCCCTGTCAAGCACGAATTTACGGAAGAACCCCAATGGCGGCGACTCACTTAAGGCGTTGCCGGTCAAGGCCGCCAGAAAGATATCGTTATCTTTGGTCTGCGCCAGCACCTTGTCCTGCAGCGCAGCAAACAGGCTGTCCGGCCCATATACGGAGCGCATATCAAAAAAGATGCTGGCATGCATCAAGGCCTTGGGCTCAGGGGTGTTAACCCAGGAGGCGAACTTCTGCTGCCAGCTTGCCAGCGACAAACACCAGTTGGGGTTTTGCGCCATGATATCCCCGGGGCAGTATACATAACCGCATTCATTGAGCCCGGCGCACACCCCCTTTGCCAAGGCCTGAAAGTAACCTCTGGCATGCTCATCCGGCTCTTCGGCCAGCAATAAACCATTGTCCTGATCCGAGCAGGCGGCCTGATCCTGCCGTCCCTGTGAGCCAAATGCCAACCAACAAAACGCCATCGGCGCCTCCCCGAGCAGCGCCTGATTGAGCTGGATAAGTCTGCGGGTAAGCGCATCGGTAACTGAGGTCAGTACCCGGCCAATCTCCTCGGCACGGGCATCGGCGCTGATAAGATTTTGCAGCAAAAGTGGGATCTGCCGACTGACACTGATGAGGCTTTGTAAATCTTTTTGCCGTTCTATCTCGCCAATCAGCAGCAAAGGTTGGGATGCCTGGCTGCGCAATATGTCTGTGCTGGTGATCATCCCCACCGGCTGCCCTTGCTCCATGACCGGCAGATGGTGAATATTGTGCTCGCTCATCAGCAGCATGGCTTCAAATACCAAAGCCTGAGCCTCTATATGCACAGGCTGACCTGTCATGGCCTGAAACACGGCTTCATTGCCGGTAAGCCCCTCGGCCAGCACCCGATTACGCAGGTCCCTGTCGGTGAGTATCCCCACCAGTTTGTGATTATCCAGTACCAGTACAGACGACACCCTGTGCTTCCGCATCAGCTTGGCCGCGTCTGTGATGGAAAAGCGGTGATCGACGCCAATGGGCTCATGGGTCATCAGGGTGCTGATCCGGCTGGTAGTGGTCAGATCCCTGGCCCGAAAACGCCCTTGATGACGCAACCTCTTGGCATAGGCTCGGTTAAAAAAACGATCGAAGCTGCGGCATTCCAGACGCAGAGTATCAAACAGCGCCGGCGGCACATGATAGACCAAGCCATCTTCAAGGATCAGTACCTTGTTACAACTCTCTTCACCCGACAGCAGAGAGGGAAAACCGAAATAATCGCCCTCTCCCAGGCGGTCAAGTAGTTCGCCCTCGGCATCACGAACTTCAAAGGCGCCACTGCGAACGATATAGAGCATGGGATTGGCTGAATCCAGCGGCACGGCTTTCATCGACTTGCTGTAATACCCTATGCTGATGGCGCGGCAACATTGATCCAGCATGGGTTGCGGCAGTTCATCGAAAGGAACCGTCTGTTGCAGAAAGTTGCGAATGGGCAGCAGTTCACTCTCATCCATGGGCGGCCTTTAAAGTTGAATTGACTCATCACAGTATTGCCCACTCTGAAGAGTACTGACTATCTGGCTTTAGTCGAATATCGCCGGCTCTGAAACAGAAGGCCCAAACCAAAGAAAAATAGCAAGGTGAGCATCCAACCCAAGCGAGATTGATAAAAAATCCCCCGGCTAAGCGGGGGATCTTCTATTTATGCGACTGCAGATCAATGATCCTGCGCCGTGCCTGCCCCTTTAGGGAAGCGAATAGACTCAACCATTTCCTGCACATGTTCAGGAACAGCGGCTGTCATCTTGGCAACGATAATCGCTACAACAAAGTTGATTATCATGCCAACCATGCCGATACCTTCCGGCGAAATACCAAACAACCAGTTATCGGCATTATTGCCAGCCGGATTGATAAACTTGAAGTAGATGATATAGCCCGCAGTAAAACCAAGCCCCATCACCATACCGGCAATGGCCCCTTCCTTGTTCATCGACTTGGAGAAAATCCCCATCACAATTGCCGGGAACAGTGACGATGCCGCCAACCCGAATGCCAAAGCCACCACTGCCGCCACAAAACCGGGTGGGTTGATCCCGAAGTAGCCTGCGATAACAACGCCTACAGCCGCCGCGGTTCGCGCATAGAACAGCTCCTTCTTGTCTGAAATGTCCGGCATTAAGTTTTTCTTCAATAAGTCATGGGATACCGAAGTTGAGATCACCAGCAACAAGCCCGCAGAAGTAGACAGCGCTGCCGCCAGACCACCGGCCGCCACCAAGGCAATCACCCAAGCCGGCAGATCGGCGATTTCAGGGGTCGCCAGCACCATGATATCGCGATCGATATCCATTTCATTATTGCTGTCGTCGGTGAGGTTACCCTTGGCATAGTACATCTTGCCGTCACCGTTCTTATCGTTCCACTTGATAAGCCCGGTACTTTCCCAGTTTTTAATCCACTGCGGCGCAGACTCATAGGCGACACCGGTAGATTCAGGGCCATTGATGGTTTCTATCATGTTTACCCGGGAGAATGCTGACAAGGCCGGCACAGTGGTATACATGATGGAAATAAATACCAGTGCCCAACCGGCGCTAATACGGGCATCTTTTACCTTGGGTACGGTAAAAAAGCGCACAATCACGTGGGGCAGACCGGCAGTCCCCACCATAAGCGCTGCCGTGATAGCAAATACATCTATGGTGCTTTTAGCGCCTTCGGTATATTCAGAGAACCCCAGCTGGGTTTGCAGGCCGTCGAGCTTTTGCAACAGATACACCCCGGTATCATTCCCGGCGGCATCTATCAGCTCAGCGCCAAAACCGATTTGCGGAATGACATGACCTGTCATCATCACAGAGATAAAGATGGCCGGAACCATAAAAGCGAAGATCAGCACACAGTATTGCGCCACCTGAGTGTAGGTGATCCCCTTCATGCCTCCGAGTACCGCGTAGAAGAACACTACTGCCATACCTATATACACCCCGGTATCGACATCCACTTCCAGGAAGCGAGAGAACACCACACCAACACCACGCATTTGTCCGGCAATATAGGTAAAACAGATGAAAATGGCACAGATCACAGCCACTACTCGAGCCGCCTGGGAGTAATAACGCTCACCAATAAAGTCAGGCACAGTAAACTTGCCGAACTTACGAAGGTAAGGTGCCATACACAAAGCCAGCAACACATAGCCGCCGGTCCAGCCCATCAGGTACACGCTGCCGTCAAACCCCACGAAGGAGACGATACCTGCCAGCGAGATAAAGGAAGCTGCCGACATCCAGTCTGCCGCCGTCGCCATCCCATTCATCACAGGGTGCACCCCACCACCTGCAACATAAAAATCTTTGGTAGAACCGGCTCTTGACCAGATGGCAATCCCGATATAAAGGGCAAACGAGAGCCCCACAATTAAAAATGTTAGTGTTTGAACATCCATCGGCCCGCTCCTTAGTCTTCGTGTACGTTATATTTTTTATCTAAGGCATTCGCTTTGGCCGCATAAACGAAAATCAGCACTACGAACACATACATGGAACCTTGCTGGGCGAACCAGAAGCCAAGCTTGAATCCCATAAAATGAATTTCATTGAGAACGTCCACCAGTAAAATCCCACAACCGTAGGAAACAGCAAACCAGATGGCCAGCAGTCCCAGTACCAAGCGCAAATTTTCGCGCCAGTACCCCTTTGCCTTGTCATTGTTTTCAAAACCCATAGCGACTCCCCTGTGGTAATAATTATTAAGTCACAGTTAATCTAGCAACCGCCGGGAGCGCTACAATCAAGACCTTAGTCTAAGCTAAAATTCACACACCATTAACAATCAAAGTAAAGCAAATACAATCATAAAGTTAAGATAAAAATCATCAATTAAACGCTCGTTTATTTGCTACGAATTATTAGACCAATGTCGAAGTGATTTTCAGGATATTTTGATAAAAAAGCTGCTCTATTCCCCATTTAGTGAATAAAGCAAGAGTCCAATCTCCTTAATGAAAAGTGGTCAAGATGGAGTTACGGCTAACCAAACCCAGCCACTAACCCGTACAGAATTAACTCTAAGCATTAGAAACGAGATAAAAAAAGAGGCCTTTTGGCCTCTTGATTGTATTTAAAACAGTGTTGTATCTATGGTGCTTCCTGGTTCAGGTAGAGGATAAGCGCCGCCAGTTCCTTGGGGTCTGAACTTTTCGAGGTGATCAAATATTTGCCATTGACCAAGAGAGAAGGCACTCCCCGGATCCCGGAGAGCTGAGTTTGAGTATCATAATTGGCCAGTGCCAGCTTGCTGTCGGCCGAGCCCAAAGTCTGGTTGAGTTCTTGCTCATTGACCCCCTGCGCCAAAAAGAAGTCCTTCAACTGCTGAGGTCGTTCGAAGGCCTGATGCTTCTCATGGATCCGGTTAAAAATATTGCCGTGCACCTGATTGGTAATCCTGAATTTTTGCGCCAGATAATAGGCTTCCTGACTGAGGATCCAGGAAGGGCGCCCCGCACCGACCGGAGTGCGCTCAAAATCCAGCTTACCCTTGAGCAGTTCAGCAGTCTGCTGCATCAAGGGATCTTTGTAGTAGCAATGGGGGCAGTTATAGGAGAAAAACTCTCTGACTATACCGCTCTTTGCTTCAGGGATCCCAGGCACCTTGATATAGTCTCGCCCTTCCTGAAAATCGGCCGCACTGACACTTACACTACTGAGGGCCAGGAGTATCAAAGGTAAGACTCTAACCATTTTGGATAACAAAGACATAGGTTTTCCTCATGTTCTTTTTTAATCACGCTTTTTATTGGCAAGCAGCAATAAGACTCTCTGCCTCGGGATAACAGTATTCAAACTCAAGCTCGCGGCAGATGAGAGAACCATCCACCCACTTACCCGTTCCATTATCAGTAGCAAATTCGGGCACCGCCAAACCGATCGCTTTGGCAGCTGCCGGATAAAACTCTTTCCTGGTTGGATGACAGGGCGTGCAAAGGTTATAGATAGCCCCGGGGTTAGCGACGGTCAATAACTGCAGGCAAGCATTTATGCAGTCATCGAGATGCACCAGATTCACCACGGCGTTTGCGCCGGGCAACCCGGTCTTCCCTGCGAGGAAGCGCCCGGGGTGGCGCCCTGGGCCGACTAAACCGGCAAAGCGAATGACAGTGACTTTGAGACCTTCACTGGCAAGCGCCAGTATCTTCCGCTCAGCCATCGCCAAGGTGCCGGAATAACTGTCCGGCGATGCATCAACAGGAGTCGCCTCAGTGACTACACCTTGGGATTGAGGGTAAACCCCTGAACTACTGATAAACAACAGACGTTTGATACCGCTTACTGCAACTACTGGCAATAAACGCTCGAGAGAAGCTAGATAATCATTGTCGCCGCGCCTGAGACCGGGGGGAATATTGAGTACCAGAGCATCACAGTCATCCGGCAACGAAGGTAAAGGTGCGGGCTCAGCAAGGTTGAGGGTCACGGCATCCATCCCTTCTTTTCTTAACAGCTCCGCCCCCTCCTCGGTACGCTTACTGCCGCATACCTTAACCCCTCTGGTGACCAGTTCCCTTGCCAATGGCAAACCGAACCAACCGCAGCCCCAAACCGCAACATGTTTCATCGACCTACTCCGCTGTATACCGAGCTCAAGCATAAGACAAATGAGAATAAAAACCAGAGGTGGTTATATGAGTGGCCAAAGTTTGGCCGCTCACGGCAAGAGAGCGTGGGTTGCAAGCTACTCCAACGCGCTGAAATAGAAACTGATGCCAGCACCGGCCTGCAGGGTTCTTGAAGCACCTTCAGTCAGCTCTTCAGACTTGAGTACGGCTTCCACGCTAACCTCTTCGTCCATCAAAAAACGCAACTTAGGCTCGCTACCATCGTTTTTACAAGCCCATACCTGAGGTTGGCGCACCTCCGATGTGGTCATCATCACCTTACCAACATTATTATCAGACAAGCTCACCAAGGTGCCTGGCGGGTAAATCCCCAAGACCTTCACCAGCGCCGAAATCAGCTGCTCCTGATGCTTGCCAACCCGATTCTTAAACAGATATCCCAAAGCAATTTGCGGCGAGACTATCTCTTGACGAGCCAATTGACTGTCATAATCATTGGCCAGCGCGACTATCTGAGTGGTCAATGGCAGCTTGGCCAGCTTAAGCCTATCGGGATAACCTGAGCCATCGATAAACTCATGGTGATGCTTCACAATATGCAACACCTCATTACCAAACAAGCCACTGCGTTTGAGCATGTCATAACCAAAATTGGGATGCATGGAGAGAAAGTTGCTTTCATGCTGACTCAAGGGATTGCGCTTACGCCTGATGGCATCTGGCACCTTGAGTTTGCCGATATCATGCAGCAACGCACCCAATGCTATATCCCTCAGCTTGTCCTTGGACAACTCAAGCGAATGGCCGATCATCAAGGCCAGTACCGCAACTGATATCCCGTGCTGTGTCACGCTGGGAGTCCCTTCACCACTGGACACCAAGGCTAACTTGGGATTACCAGACTCCAATAGATGGTCCAGCATTTGCTCAACTAAAGCAGAGGCTTCACGAATGGCGCCTTCAGGATCAGACACTAACTTACTGACTACGGTACGACAGTCATTAATGGCATTCAAAAAGCGTCCCTGACTCTTGCGTATCGCCTTGCGGGCAGAGGCTTTGGGATCCGGTTGGTTGTCCTTTGTTCGCTCTGTTGCTTGCTGCGCCTCGTTTTCCTCTTCAATCACATCATTAAGTAGGTCTTCGTCAGAGATTAAAATGACATAGGGCACCCCAAGATTACGGATCATTTCTATCTGACCGGCATCTTTGATTTCAATGCGATTGAACAAAAAAGGATGATCTGTCCAGGACAGCGGCAGTTTGACTGTGATGCCGGTTTGCAGGCGTGACAGAGGGAGATGGATCCTTTCAGCTTTGGCCACTCAAAGTTTCTCCAGAAAACAACTTGATAAAACAAGGTTTTAAAAAATGAAATCCAAGAATCTTAACTATAGACCATTGGAAACCAAACGTAAGAATGAAATGACAAATTTATGACAAAAATCGCTTGTTTGACAGTGTTTTAGTCGTTAATCCACCATACATACAATTTTCTGTTCAGATTTCATCCCAAAAGTCGCTAGTGATAACTTTTCAAGCCGAAATCTGCCAGCCACTCTCTGTTTTATATAGTAAAAATTTGTCGACCTTGCCTTATTGGATCGCTCCTTATCTCACTCCAATTTCTCCTGTTTTTGCCAGTCGTTGAGATAATGGCGCAAATGAACCGACTTGACGAGGTAGAGCAAGGACCAGAACAGCAATAAAGCATCCAACGCCAGATTCCAGCTAAACAACCAATCGTTGTGACCAAGACGCTGAATAAGCAGCACGCCGTCTATCCCCAGCAACAGCACCAACCACCCGCGAATTTGCCGAAACAGTGGGATCAATGCCTCAAATACCCGTTTACGCTCGGCCAGAATCAAACCATAGATCAACAAGGCGCCGGCGCCGGCGGCCAGAGATGATAGAAAGTCACTCTTTTCCGGATAAAACAGCCGCACCAGAGCGGCCCTGTCGCTGGCTTGGGTCAGGGATGCAACAAACACACACCAGCCGCGGGCCAGAAACAGCACTATGATGTAAAGCAGTAATGGCGGCTTAATATGGCCGTCATTGTCAAGCCAGCGCACATGTTCAAATTTAAGCAAGGACATAATCCCATCATTGTGACTCCACCCGGCAAGGCCTGGCATAGCCATGATAAAAATAACCGACCGCGTTCACCCGTATGACTGACTCTTTTTTTAAGCAGCGGGATACGCCTCTTCCATAAGCAGCCTCAATGAGGCGATCTGAGAGCGAGTCTCGGCCAGCCATCTTACGAAATAATGAGGTGGGTCCTGTGGCAACACAATTCAAGTTATGTGGCGCAATAAATAGAAGCCAGGTACAAGCTGTTTGGCTATTTTGACTCTACAATCTCAAGAGTCCCATATCCCCCGGATTGGTTGCCACTGAGTAAAGAGAAAAAAGCCCCGCTGCCTGCCGGGGCTCAAGCAGATAGATTAAGCTCAGGATTGCAGCAGCGCCAGCAGGCCGGCTTCATCCAACACCTTGACCCCAAGCTCATTGGCCTTGGTCAATTTAGAGCCAGCGGCCTCGCCGGCCACCACGCAGTCTGTCTTCTTGGAGACACTGCCGGACACTTTGGCGCCAAGCGCCTCAAGCTGCGCCTTGGCGTCAGTGCGGCTCATCTGGCTCAAAGTGCCGGTCAATACCCAGGTCTGGCCCTTGAGCGGTTGCTTGTCTTCAGACGGCGCTTCGATGGCCGGCCAAGTCACCCCGGCAGCCAGCAGTTTATCGATAACTTCAAGATTGTGGGGCTGAGCAAAGAAGTGCGCCACATGCTGAGCCACTATGGCACCAACATCTTCCACTTCAATAAGCTGCTCGACACTCGCTTGCTTGAGGGCATCCAGCTCTTTGAAGTGCCGTGCCAAGTTGGCGGCGGTGGATTCACCCACCTCACGGATCCCCAAAGCGTAGAGAAACTTGGCCAGGGTTGTTTGTTTGGCCGCTTCTATGGCCTGCACCAGATTGGTGGCCGACTTGAGCCCCATCCGCTCCAGCATGGTCAGGGCCGAAGCCGTGAGTGAGAACAGATCCGCCGGGCTCTCTACCAGCTCCTTATCGATCAGCTGCTCGACTATCTTGTCGCCCATGCCGTCTATATCCAGCGCCTTGCGGGAGGCAAAGTGTTTGATGGCTTCCTTGCGCTGCGCTTCGCAGAACAGGCCACCGGTGCAGCGGGCCACGGCTTCGCCCTCGAGGCGTTCTACCTGAGAGCCACAAACCGGGCATTGCGCCGGGAAACAGATCTCTTTGGCATCCTCAAGTCTTTTTTCCGGCACCACAGCAACCACTTGCGGGATAACATCACCGGCACGGCGAATGATCACAGTATCGCCAATTTTAACCCCGAGGCGGGCGATTTCGTCGGCGTTGTGCAAAGTGGCGTTGGAAACTGTCACCCCACCGACAAACACAGGCTTGAGCCTGGCGACCGGTGTCACGGCGCCGGTGCGGCCTACCTGAAAGTCGACCCCTTCGAGCAGAGTCATCTCTTCCTGGGCCGGAAACTTATAGGCGATGGCCCAGCGCGGTGCACGGGAGACAAATCCCAGTGTCTGCTGCGCTTCTATGCTGTTGACCTTGAATACCACACCATCGATTTCATAGGCCAAAGCACTGCGGCGCGCCATAATATCCCGGTAGTAGTCATCCACTTCGCTGAGGTCCTTGGCAAGGCGGATTTCACTGCTGATCGGCAATCCCCAGGTTTTAAGCTGCTGCAGTTGCCCAAGATGGGTGTCCGCCAGCGGGAAGGATTCCGGCTCAACCACGCCCAATGCATAAGCGTAAAACGCCAGTGCCCGAGAGGCAGTGATCTTGGAGTCCAGCTGCCGCAAACTGCCGGCAGCGGCATTACGCGGATTGACAAACAGCTTGTCTCCCTTGACCCGGTTACGCTCGTTGAGCGCCTCGAAGGCCGCCTTGGGCATGAATACTTCACCACGCACTTCCAACAGCGGCGGATAGTCATCGCCCCTGAGTTTCAGCGGCACCGCCCGAA
The DNA here is from genome assembly GCF_000813075.1 of Shewanella sp. ECSMB14102. Lineage (NCBI taxonomy): Bacteria > Pseudomonadati > Pseudomonadota > Gammaproteobacteria > Alteromonadales > Shewanellaceae > Shewanella > Shewanella sp. ECSMB14102. The sequence continues at coordinate 145,272 of NZ_JWGX01000002.1, read as the reverse complement.
TGGTGCGAACGTTTTCGGTAATATCTTCACCGACCGCACCATCACCACGGGTGGCGGCACGCTCCAGCACGCCATCGCGATAGAGGATACTGACAGCCAGCCCATCGAGCTTGGGCTCGCAGCAATAGCTGAACTCGCCTACTCTGTCAGTCACCCGCTTATGGAAGGCGGCAAAATCTTCTTCGCTGAAGGCGTTGTCCAGACTAAGCATAGGTTTGAGGTGAGTTACCTGTTCAAACTTGGCCAACGCCAGCCCACCGACTCTGAGGCTTGGCGAGTCGCTACGTTGCAACTCAGGGTGCTCGGTCTCCAGCGCCTTGAGCCGCTGCATCAGGCGGTCATATTCGGCATCGGGAATGCTGGGGTTGTCATCCACATAGTAGCGAATGTTGTGCTCATTAATGGCGCTTATCAGCTGATCAATTTCGTTTTCAATGGCTTGCATAAAAATTCCGCACAAAACAAAGGCCGCAGAGGCGGCCTTGAATAGAGAGACTCACACTGGCTCCCTGATGAATATCAGCCCTGAGCCCGAATACGGCCCAGGTAGGCTTGTTTGGTATCCTGATGCCATGGCTGACGCTGGCCGTCCAGCAGTTCGGCACCGAGGTCATCCGCCAATTGATGGGCGGAGTTGAGCATGATGGAAAAGTTCATCAGCGGATCGCCATGACAAGGCAAGGTCATAAACAGGACTACCCCCTGAGTGCTGAACTGCTCCATATTGTCCGGGTCAAACACCCCGGGCTTAACCATGTTGGCCAGGGAAAACAGCACCCGCCCCGTACCGGCGTTGTCTTCATGGCGATGGAAAATATTCATATCACCGAACTTGAAGTTCAGTGCCAACAGGCAAGGCAGCAACTCGGCGCCGCTGAGGCTCTCGCCCTCTTTGGCAACCACATGCAGTACCAAAACATCCTTGGGATCGGGCAACTCATCGTGGCGCGACTCTTCCTTGGCCTGCTCGCGGGTCTGTTGTTCAGTAGCCAGTTGTGGCTCTGGCTGGCTGTTTTCCTGATATTCGGCTTCAACTGTGGAATGGGCATTGTCTGTCTGTGCATCGGCACCGAGCCCCAACTCCATCTGCATTTCGGCGGTATCTTGGTCATCATCGAGATGCAACACAGGCTCCTGCCGTTGTGGCTTGCTGTTCACTCTGGGCTCGGGTTTGGCCCCTGAGAGGGAAAACGCCTGTTCACTTTCGCTCTCATCTGCTTGAGGCGACTGAAAGCCAGGTTTACGCAACTTGCTGCTCTTGAGCTTGGGTGGCTTTTCATCCGGTGAGACTTTACGCACCCTCACCTCTCCAATTCCATCGGCATCGAAACCTTCACTGTCACGCCGGGCCTGGTCCTTGTAGAAACCTGTCAGCGGATTTTCTTTCAGCGACTTGGGCTGTTGTTTGCGGATAGACCAGAAACCGTGAACCAGCACGGCAATAATGGCAATCGCGCCCAACACAGACAATACCAGTTGCAAATCTTCCATTGGTTACCTGTTTTCCTATGGTTATCCGGCGTCGGCCATAGCCACCGCTTCTTCAATATCGACTGCGACTATGCGAGAGACACCCGGCTCATGCATAGTGACACCTATCAGTTGATCAGCCATCTCCATAGTGAGTTTATTGTGGCTGATATAGATAAACTGTACGCTGTCCGACATCTCCTGCAAAAGACGGCAGAATCTGTCGACGTTGGCGTCATCCAAAGGTGCATCGACCTCATCCAGCATACAAAAAGGCGCCGGGTTGAGTCTGAAAATCGCAAACACCAATGATAAAGCCGTCAGCGCCTTTTCTCCACCCGAAAGTAGATGAATCGTGCTGTTCTTCTTGCCCGGTGGCCGGGCCATGATGGTCACTCCGGTATCGAGTAAATCATCATCTGTCAGCGCCAAATAGGCACTGCCGCCACCAAATACCTTGGGAAACAACTCTCCCAGTCCGGCATTGACCTGCTCAAAAGTCGCCTTGAAACGACTGCGGGTCTCCCTATCTATCTTGCGGATCGCCTCTTCGAGACTGGCCAGCGCCTTGTTGAGGTCTTCATCCTGGGCATCGAGATAAGCCTTACGCTCTTTTTGCTGCTCATACTCTTCAATGGCCGCCAGGTTAATGGCGCCGAGGCGACTTATCTTGCGCCGAACCGATTCCAGTTGGTCCTGCCAGGGCGCGATTTTTGCTTCATCAGGCAGGTTTGCCGCCACTTCATGCAGCTTGATCTGCTGCTCACTGAGCTGCGCCAATTGGCTGTCGGCCTGACCTTTCAATCCCTCGCGACGTAACTTTAACGTGCTGATTGTCTGAGTCAAGTGCTCCAGTTGTCCAAGCTGTTGTTTTTGCTTTAAAGCTGTACTATCCAACTGCTGTTGCTGCTTGGCAAGTTTGGCCCGGGTATGCTCAAGCTCCGTCTGCATCCTGTGTTGCTGCGTAAGCAATCCTTCCAGGCGTTGCTCAAGCGGTTGCAGCTCGGCGCTATCTGCACCCTGCTGCGGTTTATCCAGCAACTCACTGCGTTTGTGCTCGGCCTGCTGCAACTGCTCGGTCAACTGTTTGCGCCGCTGCGCTGCCAACGCCAAGGCGGTTTTCTGCTCCGCCAGAGTTCCGTTCAAGGTTTTTAACTGGCGCTCAAGTTCACTCAGGCTGACTTTAAGGCTTTTTTTTTGCTGATTGGCCTCGTTGTGACGCTCACTCAGCAATCGCTCCTGCCGCTGACGCTCATAAAGAGTATCATCGGCAGCAAACTGACTCTCAATCAGCGTCTCCAGCTCAAACTGCTCCTGCTCGAGGCGCTCTTTCAGCTCGGTAATTTCCGCTTCTATCTGTTGCTTTTGTCTAAGTTCGCGTGCCGCCTGCTCGGTGGCCGCCTCACAAGCCATCACTGCGCGGGTCAATGCCAGTTGCTGTTGCTGTAGCGCCTCGGACTTGAGTTGCTGAGCCAGCCTTAATTCGTTGAACCTATCCTGGGCCGCTGTAGTTTGCTGCTGCGCCTGCCGGCTCTCGCTCGCAAGCTTATCGAGCTCAGATTGAAGGGCGCCCTGCTCGGCGGTCAGCTTCACCAGTGACTGGCCATCCTCGGCAAGCGTCAGCTTTACATCTTGCGCAAAAAGGTCGCCATCACGGCAGAGGATCAGCTCCCCCTCTGCCAGCCCCTGCTCGAGCAAGCTGGATGCCTGCTGCGCCGACTCGGCCCAGCGCACCCTGTTAAGCCAAGGGCTTAAGTTGACGCCGGCGCTGACCGGCCCCCAACTTTGGCGACGAGTCTGAGCAAAACCTTTGCCATCAAATGGTTTGCAGTCAGGATAGACAGCGGCGCGCATCAAGGGGCCAAGCCAGGCCTCAACCACCTTTTCCCAACCGGCCTCAACCTGAATGTCCTGCCAAAGCGGAATCAAGGCAGTTTGTGTCTCTTGCGTTGCTTGAGCGGCACCTTCGAGCCACTGACTTATCAGCTCCAGGCGCCCAGTTAGCCCCGAGCGGCGCTGCACCAACTGTTGCTCCACTTGTCTTGCCAGCTCCAACGCCTCCTGGGCCTTAATCAACTCTGCGCCATGGCGTTCGACATCGGCTTTAGCTGCCGCCAATTGTGACTTACATAAGCTGACCTGCTGCTGAAGCTCAGCCGGGTTTGCCCCGTTATCGGTCTCAGGTTGCTGCAATCTTGCACTGAGCTTCTCAAGCTGCTCGCTGCGCTGTGCATGTTGCTGCTTAAGATGCTGCTCCCGGGTGGCGGCGAGTTCCTGCTGATGCTTGATATCTCTGACCGCAGTCACCGCTTGTTGCAACTCACCGGCAAGACTTTCACTTTGCCAGAGCGCCGCTTCATACTGTTGGCTCAGTTCAAACTGCTGTTCTTCCAGCACCTGCTGGCGCGGCAAATGTTGCTGCAAACTGTCATCCAGGGTTTGCTCCTGCTGCTTGGCCTGAGCCAGCTGTTCATTCAATGTGGCGATTTGCTGTTGCAGCGCACCCAATTCAGATGCCTGCTGTTTATCCCGCTCTTTGAGATACTTGAGTTGCTGCTCGATACGGGCGATTTCAGTGTTGTTATGATAAAAATCGGCAACCTGGCGCTGCTCCTTTTCACTGAGTTCATCCAGAGCCAGCTTTTGCTGAGTCAAACTCAACTCCAACTCTTGTTTCAGCGCCTGCTGCTGCGCCCGCTCAGTCTCCAGCCTTTCTATCTCGCTGTTTTGCGCCTCGGCCTGCTCATTGAGCTCCAGGAAACGCATCACCAAGAGTTCGGCATGCAAGCGCCGCTCACTTTGCTTGTATTCCCGATAGCGTTTGGCGGCCTGAGCCTGAATCGTCAACTTATCCAGTTGCTTACCCAGCTCGGAGCGAATATCCCCCAGGCGCTCAAGGTTTTCACGGGTATGGCGAATCCGGTTTTCCGTGTCCTTGCGCCGCTCTTTATAACGGGAGATGCCCGCGGCCTCTTCGATAAAGACCCTGAGTTCCTGGGGTTTGCATTCTATCAAGCGGGAGATGGTGCCTTGACCTATGATGGCATAGCTGCGCGGCCCAAGGCCGGTGCCCATAAAGATATCCGTAATATCCTTGCGGCGGCATTTTTGACCGTTGAGAAAATAAAGGGCTTCGCCATCGCGGGAGACCTGGCGCTTGACGGAAATTTCACCGTAGTTGGCATACTGGCCGCCGATACGCCCAAGGGCGTTGTCGAATACCAGCTCAACGCCGGCGACAGAAACAGGCTTACGGGCACTGGAGCCGTTAAAGATAACATCGGCCATGGAGTCACCGCGCAGATGTTTGGCCGAGCTTTCACCCAGCACCCAGCGCACGGCATCAATCACATTGGATTTACCGCAGCCATTGGGGCCGATAATGGCCGTCAGCGGATTGAGAAAAGGGATTTTGGTAGCATCGACAAATGACTTGAAGCCAGCGAGTTTTATCTGTTTGAGTCTCATATTTGCCGTTGGATGTCAGTGCCGATTGTTTTTGTTTTACGGGCCAATCCTGAAGGAAATTCAATAGCCTGATTGAAACGCCGCCGTCCTGGCCCAAGAAGCTGTATAAGCGCTGTCACTTTAGCAAAGCGGGCCGCATTTTGTAACGCTTTTTATTCCCTTGGCTGCGTTTTTCCCTTGTTTTCGTGGCCTTGGTTGCTCAAAATCGGCCTAAGTATTCTTTTATTGAGAGTAAGTGGTACATGTCCGCATCTTCAAGACCCGCCAAGAGCGGCGTCAACTATTTTCTCCAAGGCTTTAGCCTGATCAAGCAACCGGGCTTGCGCAGCTTTGTGTTTATTCCGCTGATGATCAACCTGCTGTTGTTTGCCGGCGTCATCTATTTTGCCATAGGCCAACTGGGAAATGTGTTTGCCTGGCTCGAAGGCCAACTGCCGGACTATCTCAGTTGGCTTAATGTGATCCTCTGGCCACTGGCGATTATCACCTTGCTGGTGCTGCTGTCGTTTATCTTCAGTTCCGTGATGAACTGGCTGGCAGCGCCATTTAACGGCCTGTTGGCCGAAAAGGTAGAGCAACTGCTGACCGGCAAGCCGCTCAATACCGGCGGCACCTTGGATTTTATCAAGGATCTGCCGCGGATCCTCGGCCGCGAATGGCAAAAGCTGGTGTATTACCTGCCGCGGGCCATATTGATCTTACTGCTGTTTTTTATCCCTGTGATTGGCCAAACCGTTTTCCCTGTGGTCTGGTTTATTTTCAGTGCCTGGATGATGAGTATCCAATACTGTGACTATCCTTTCGATAACCACAAGGTGGCGTTCAAAGAGATGAAGTTTGCCCTGAAAAATACCAAGGGCAGCAGTATGAGCTTCGGCGCCGCCGTCACCCTGTTTTCCATGATCCCTATAGTCAACTTTATCGTGATGCCGGTTGCCATTTGCGGTGCCACTTCAATGTGGGTCGACAAGTATCGCGAAGCTTATCGCAACCCGGCCATAGCGCCAGATTAAGCGCCGTAGGTCGATTGAGACACAAAAATGCCTGCTGTTGCAGGCATTTTTTATGCTTCATGGTAGAGGAAAGCCAGGTCTTAACAAGCTCGCAGAATTAAACTGCCGATGGAGTAACCTGCGCCGAAGGAGCTCAACAGGCCCAAGTCCCCCGGTTTGAAGTCCTGGTGATATTTATGGAAAGCGATTACAGAACCGGCCGATGCCGTATTGGCGTATTGATCCAGCACCACAGGCGCCTTCAAAGGCTCAGGCGTTTCACCCAGGAGCTTTTTCACCACAAACTGATTCATATTGATATTGGCCTGATGCAGCCACAGACGCTTAAACTGTTCCGGCGTGATACCAGCTTCTTCGAGCTGTACATCCAAATGCTTGTATATCATGGGCAGCAGCTCTTTAAAGACCTTGCGTCCCTGTTGATGAAACAGCTTATCGGCCTCGCCGGACGTGGCCGGATCACAACGGTTAAGGAAACCAAAGTTGCTGCGGATATTGTTTGAGTAATGGGTAAAACAGCGGCTCGACAGAATTTCAAAGGCTTGCTGGGCGCGGCAAGTCGCAGCCGGCTCCAATACCAAAGCCGTAGCCACATCACCGAAAATAAAGTGGCTGTCGCGGTCACGATAATTGACCTGAGCCGAACATATCTCAGGATTGATGACCAACACACGCCTGGCGCTACCACTGCGAATGGCATTAGCCGCTGTCACCAGGGCAAAAGTCGCCGAGGAACAGGCGACCTGCATATCAAAGCCATAACCCCGGGTACCAAGAGCCTGCTGAATTTCAATCGCCATCGCCGGATAGGCCCGCTGGGTGTAGGCACAGGCAACTATCACCAAGTCAATGTCATCCGCCTTGAGGCCGGCGTTATCAAGCGCTTGCTTGGCCGCATGCACGCCCATTTCAGCCTGCAGTGACAGGTTGTCGCTGGCACGCTCAGGGATCAACGGCATCATGACTTCAGGATCCAAGATCCCCTCTTTGACCATCACAAATCTGTGTTTGATGCCTGAAGCCTTCTCGATAAACTCACTCGATGAGTAATTCAGCGCCGCCACATGGCCAAGATCTATCTGGGCGCGGTTCTCGGTATTGAATAGGTCAACATACTGATTGAAGCTGTCCACCAATTCTTGATTGGTTATTCCTTCCGGTGGGGTAAACAGCCCGGTACCGGAAATGACAATCGCATCCTTCATAAACTACCTTCTTATTGTTTTGTGACCTGTTCTGCCTGCAGCATCGTCTCTGTTGGACTCACGCGTGGCTTACTCAGATCAATGACAACTGTTGCTGAGATCTTATCCTGGATGGCTTGCCTGTTGGCATCCCAAAAAATCTGCAAGAAACCCAGCAGTCCAGTGGCAAAGCCTGCGCCGTATCCCCCGTAACGGCCAAAGGCGTCCCATAGGGAAAGCTTACCACCTCCGAGGGCAATCACCCGCACCCGCATGATTTTTTTGCCTAAAGTCTGACCATCAAACCAGGCAGTGAACAAGGTAAAATAGAATGCCGCCCAGCCAAATCCAAACCCGAGGTCATTGAGCATCCCCTTGGCCCAAGCAAGCAGACTGTATTGTGTTTCTTCCTCCTGCTCGTCCTCTTCAGCTTCCGGTCTTGAGTCGTCTTCGGCAGATACTGGCTTGGTTTGTGTGTCGATTTTTGCATTGTTTTTTACATCAGTTTTTACATCGTTTTTTGCATCGGTTTGTGCGTTAGTCTGTGCATTGAGTGCCGCTACAGACTCGTGCTTCATTGAAGCCAATTGCGGCATCAAGTCTGCATTTATCGCCGCAATATCGGCTGAAGCAAGCGGCAAGTCATCCAATGCACCTTGCAGCATAGTCTCGGCCTGGGTGCGTGACAGCCCTGCCTCAGCCGCAGCATGAACCAGCAAACCCGCTTCATGTTGAGCGCAGGCCTTGTTCTCACACAGACTCAAACGCAGTAGTTGCGGCGTCAAGGTCAGCAGTGTCTGCCCCTGAATCTCATTATCGCGACTCTGTTGCAGGCCGTTGACCTTAATCATCTGTGGCACCGCAGACCAAAGCAAAACCGCCGCCATAAACAGATACAAAAGCCCCTTGGCCCAAGTGGAGATCCTGTTGGCATGATTGTGTATATAGTAAGCCAGCAGGCACACCAAAAGCACAAACAAGGGGCCGGCCTGTTCTGCCAGTATAGCCACCAATAAACCATCTATCATGATAGCCAGCGCCCGTTTCCAAGGTTTTGCCAAGGGGGTGTAGAGCAGCTCCGGCGCCACGCTGAATGCGGCCGGCGTCACTATGCTGCGGGGATCTTTACCCGGATACCGTTTACGACCGCCCTGTTCCCCGGTGCGATTCGGATTTGCCTCCTGGGCATTACCCTTGTAATCCAAGGCTATTCTCCTATTTGAAATAGAATGTTGTTTTTTGGTTAACATCAATTCGGCGTTGAGATTAACATAAAGCGAAACTGGCTTACTCCGAAGTTACGAATAACAGAGATTCATGTAATAACTAAAAAGAATAAAGAAGAACAAAGATTCACTTCTCTTTGATCTCATGAGGATTATGCTTTAGGGATGCAATCAAAGGAGGCCAGCAAGCCATGAGCAAAATTTTCGAAGACAATTCCTATACCATTGGTAACACCCCACTGGTTCGTCTTAACCGCGTCAGCAACGGCAAGGTGCTGGCCAAGGTAGAAGCCCGTAACCCAAGCTTCAGTGTCAAATGCCGTATTGGTGCCAATATGATTTGGGACGCCGAGAAAAAAGGCCTGTTGACCAAAGACATAGAGCTGATTGAACCCACCTCAGGAAATACGGGTATTGCGCTGGCCTATGTTGCCGCGGCCAGAGGTTACAAATTGACTTTAACCATGCCCAACACCATGAGTCTCGAGCGCCGTAAGCTGCTCAAGGCTCTGGGCGCCAACCTGGTACTGACTGATGGTGCCAAGGGCATGAAAGGGGCCATCGAAAAGGCCGAGGAAATCCGCCAATCAGCGCCGGATAAATATCTGCTGCTGCAGCAGTTTGACAACCCGGCCAACCCTGAAATCCACGAAAAAACCACAGGTCCAGAGATCTGGAACGATACCGATGGTCAAATCGATGTATTTGTTGCCGGTGTCGGTACCGGCGGCACCATCACAGGTGTGAGCCGCTATATCAAAAACACCCAAGGCAAGGCAATCACAGCTGTGGCCGTTGAACCAACCGACTCGCCGGTGATCAGCCAAACTCTGGCGGGCCAACCCGTGCAGCCGGGTCCGCACAAGATCCAGGGCATAGGCGCTGGCTTTATTCCGGGTAACCTGGATCTGGAACTGATTGACAAGGTAGAACTGGTCACCAATGACGAAGCGATAGAGATGGCTCACAGGCTGATGAAAGAGGAAGGCATTTTAGTGGGTATCTCCTCCGGTGCTGCCGTCGTTGCCGCCAACCGCATCGCCGCCCTACCGGAATTTGCAGACAAAAACATAGTGGTGATCCTGCCATCGGCTGCCGAGCGTTATCTGTCCTCAGCCCTGTTTGTCGGCCAATTCGGCGATCAGGAAAACGTGCAGTAAGTAAAATCGCAACTTGAAAGCCCTGTCTAATGATGGGGCTTTTTTATGCCAGCCTCTCGTCCTGAACTCTATCGCTCAAAATATCCCGTTTGATCCCGAAATCAAAAGCGGCATTAACCACATATTTGCCCTCTTGATCAAAGTTTCATTCAGCTGGCCTGTACTTGCCTTGTGCTTTGCGCCATAAAGACTCTTTTTGAACCTTTTCCACGGCTAAGACAATGCCCTTTTTTAGTGAACCCGCCAAACTCAGTGCCTTCGAGGCCAAATTTGAAGCACAAAAAATCGCCTTCGCTCCGGTCAGTTTTCAGGTGACCCGCTGCCTGCTGCAGTTCGACATCCTCAAGCATATAGATGCCGCAGGCGATGAAGGTACCAGCCTTGAGATACTCAAAGAAAAAACCGGGCTGACAGAATATGCTCTGGGCGTTTTACTCGATATGGCGCTCTCCATGGGACTAGTTTGGCACAAGGGAGACAATTACATTCTCGACAAGACAGGCTGGTTTCTGCTGCATGACGATATGGCCGCCACCAATCTCAATTTTATCCACGACATTTGCTACCAAGGCCTGTTTCATCTGCAGCAAGCGCTGGAACAAGGCGCTCCCGAGGGACTGAAAGTTTTCGGCGATTGGCCCACTATTTACCCGGCTCTGAGCCAGTTACCGACAGAAGCCAAACACAGCTGGTTCGCCTTTGACCACTATTATTCAGATCATGCCTTTGACAGCCTGATGCCGCGCATATTTGCCAATGGGCCGACTCATTTGGTGGATATCGGCGGCAATACCGGCAAGTGGGCCTTGAAGTGTGCCGAATACAACACACAGTGCCGGGTAACCATAATGGATCTCGCTCCCCAGCTTGAACTGGCCGCAGAGGCCGCAAAAGCTGCAGGTTTAAGCGAGCGGATATCCGGTCTGGCGTGCGATCTGCTTGCTCCTGACGGCCCCTTTGTTAGCGACGGCGATCTCTATTGGATGAGCCAATTCCTCGACTGTTTCAGCGAGGCACAAATCCTGGCCATCCTGCAGGCTTGTGCCAAAGCCATGCCGGCGACAGCCGAGCTCTGCATTCTGGAAACCTTCTGGGACAGACAACCCAATGCCGCCTCCGCCTATTGTGTCAATGCCACCTCGCTCTACTTCACCGCCATGGCCAACGGCAACAGTCGTATGTATCACTCCAAGGTACTGCTGAAACTACTGCAACAAGCGGGTTTTTATGTCGATGAAGATATCGATGACATAGGACTTGGACATACTCTGCTGCGCTGCAAGCTTAAATAAATTTGAATCAATGAATAATTTAATTTCAATTTTATTAACCAAAGACCGATTTTAGACTAGGACCATCAAATTGGAATCTAGAGGTCACAGTATGAAACTCGTTGCCACTACCACTGAAGAACTCAGCACTCGCGAGTCCAAGTTTAGTAAAGCCGCTTTCAAGCGACTGCCAAGCCCATTGGCCGGATTGGCGCTGGCTATCGCTAGCCTGGGCTGGGCCTGGGAAAACGTATCAGCAGAATTTCCCGGTCTGGCATTGGGCGCGGTGGTTGCCGGCATATTACTGTCTCTGCTGACAGTCAAATTCATTCTGCATCCTGAATTACTGAATGAAGAACTGCGCCACCCAGTGGTCGGCAGTGTGCTGCCCACCTTTGCCATGGCACTGATGGTGATCTCCAAAGCCGTAGGGATCCATCTTCCTTTGTGTGGCTTCCTGATCTGGCTGGCGGCTATCGCCATTCACTGCTGTTTACTGGCTGCCTTTGTGCTGCATAGAGCAATGGACTTCAACCTGGAGCATATGGTGCCCAGTTGGTTTGTGCCCCCTATCGGCATGGTGGTAGCAGCTGTGACCTTTCCCGGCGCCGAAGCCGGCGAGGTAGGCGCTCAAATCGCTCACATCATTCTGATGTTCGGCCTGGTGAGTTACTTGGTGATGCTGCCTGTGATGCTCTATCGCTTGATTTTCTGTAATCCGGTCGCGGATGCAGCCAAGCCTACCATAGCGATTCTGGCAGCACCGGCCAGCTTGTCTTTGGCCGGCTATCTGACCCTGACTCCTGAGCCTGAGCTTTGGTTGGTCGCCCTGCTGCTGAGTCTGGCCCTGCTGATGACCCTGGTCATCTATCTGGCCTTCCTGCACTTGCTGCGCCTCCCTTTCAGCCCTGGGTTTGCTGCTTACACCTTCCCCATGGTGATAGGCGCCACAGCTCTACTGAAAACAGCCGCCTGGTGCAACAGCCAACCCATGCTGCAATCACTGCACCGGCCACTGGCGCTACTTGGAAATATTGAGCTTGTGATAGCCAGTGCTATCGTCGGCTTCGTTGCTATCAGTTACCTCAGACACTACCGCCCCTGGTCATCTGTATGATGAAACCGAGTTACAACAACGCCAAAAGTGTGACGCTTGTCACGCTTTTGGCAAATTAATAGATCTTCAATGGCCAACAAATATTCACTCAAGTATCTAGACAAATAAAAACATCTCTTAAATAAAAAAGTAAAAAAACAAAAATACCACACCATAAAAACAAAACCACCACAAACAACACACCTTGAAAAAACAAAAATAAAACACAACACGACATTATCAAGCAATTAAAAAAATAAACACCGTACGTTATATCTTTGTTACAAAAAGAGCTTTATTTGTTATTAATTCAAACAATTTATATCTGTTTCATCTATGTTGCACTTTTTATTTCTGCAAGGTTATATTCTTGATACATCCGTAAACATCTATTAATTAATTCGGGTGTAAAAATAAAAAATCATACATAAGTATCAGGGAGATATAATGCAAGTTAATTCTAAATTAGCCAAAGCGGTGCGCTTTGCGTTAATTGGTGGTGTTGCAACTGCAGCCTATTCCGCACCAGCATTGTCGGCAGAACAAGAACAACAAACGGCAAATTCAGCCGTTGAGCGAATCTCTATCACAGGCTCACGTATCATTCGTGAAGGTGCCGTGGCGCCAACGCCAGTGACTGTAATCTCAGGTGAAGAACTCCTGTCTACCGGTGTGACCAACATAGGTGAAGCCCTCAACCAGTTGCCTGCGCTGGGTAACACTTATTCCCTTGCCAACTCCGGGCGTTACATTGGTACTGCCGGTGCCAACCTGTTGGATCTGCGTACCATGGGTACCGACAGAACCTTGGTGCTGGTAAACGGCAAACGTCATGTTGCCAGCTCAGCGGGAAGCTCTTCGGTTGACGTCAACACGATTCCAAGTGCCTGGGTCGAAAAAGTAGAAGTCATTACCGGCGGAGCATCTGCCATTTATGGTGCCGATGCGGTCACTGGTGTGGTTAACTTTATTCTGAAAAAAGATATTGTCGGCTTGGATATCTCGGCTATTAAAGGTCGGGCTGATGACAGTAACTTTGGTAAAGACAGAATTTCGCTTTCTTACGGCAAAGATATTAATGATGGTCGCGGTAATATCGCCTTCGCTGCGGAATACAGCGCTCAGGATAGACTCAGAGCTTTCGATCGTGATCAAACCAGAACCTCATTTACCAGTCTGAAAAATACCGATAGACCCAAGGATGCTAACGGTAATTACATTGACTCCAACAACCCGTCTGATCCGGACAAGTATTTCCTGCCAAACGGCGGACATTACAGGATCAGCAACGCCGGTACCTTCTTTTTGGATGGTTGGAAAACCTTCAATCCAGACGGAACCATAGGTGATGTTTACATAGGCCCAAAAGTCGACGGTAACTACTGTGTCGACTGCGACTTTACCAACTTGAGACAGTTTGAAGATCTGCAGCCCGAGTTCAAACGCTATAACCTCAACTTGAAAAGCAATTATCAGTTGAATGACGATATGAACCTCTACTTTGAGGCAAAATATGTCAACAGCCAGGCCAGTAATTATAGCCAACCGGCCTTCTTCTTTGGCAATAAGCTTAACTCAGTGAAGATTGACAACCCTTATCTGGATCCCAACCTGGTTGCTCTGATGAAGAACAACAAGAATGCGGACGGTACTCCTCAACCACTGGATTCAATCGTCATCAACCGTTTCATGGCTGACCTGGGCCAACGTATAGAAGATGACACCCGTGAAACCCAGCGCTATGTATTGGGCCTTGAAGGCGTCTTGGCCGACGATTGGGACTATGATCTGTACGCCATCTATGGTCAGACAGATCTGGAGCGGGTAAACAAAAACAACCTGATCTATGCCAACTACCAAAATGCCCTCGATGCCGTTATGCTCGACGGTAACATAGTCTGTCGCAGCGAAACCGCCCGCGCTGAAGGTTGTGTACCGGTCAACATTTTTGGTGCCGGTAATCCAAGCCAGGAAGCCATTGACTATATCAATACCACTTCTGTTGGCAATGCAGTAATTAAGCAAACTGTTTTGGGTGGCACCATCACCAATTCCGGGCTATTTGAATTACCGGCGGGCTATGTAGGCTTGTCTACCGGGGTTGAGTACCGCAAAGAAGAAAGTGAGACTAAAGAGCCTGAGAATGCCGGAGGTACATTCTTCAATGCCTTGGGCGAAGACAAAGGTGATTTCGATGTTAAGGAAGTATTTGCGGAAGTATCAATCCCGCTGTTGGCCGACTTACCGCTGATCCGCCAGCTGGATATGGATCTGGCAGTCCGGTTCGCCGATTACAGCACCATAGGCAATGCGACCACCTGGAAAGCCGGTCTAAGCTGGGAAATCAACGATGAGCTGAGAATGCGCAGTACCTATGCCGAAGCCATCAGAGCTCCAAATATCAGCGAACTGTTTGGTGCACCGAGTCAAACATACTTTAGTGTTAAAGACAGCTGCCGTATCGATAACCTCAATACATTGGCTGATTCAGCCACCCGCCGTAAGAACTGTGCTGCAATGGGTGTACCTGCCGATTTCAATGATGAGTACGATGCCAAAAGGATAGAAGGTAAGAGCAGTGGTAACCGGGAACTGAAGCCAGAAGAGTCCACCAGCTACACTGTTGGGCTTATCTACCAGCCTGAGTTTATCGAAGGTCTATCTTTGACACTCGATTACTGGAACATCAAGATCGACGATGCCATCAGCTCCATCGGAGCACAGACCATAGTTGACCGATGCCTGGATTCGGCCAGTGGTATAAATAATCAGTACTGTGACTTGATCACCCGCGATCCTTCAACCCACCAAATAACCTTGATCCAAAGCCATGCGCTGAACGTGGCATCACTGGAAGCAGCCGGGGTGGATCTGGATCTGGCCTATAAGGCTGATATTCTCGGCGGTGATTTCAGTGCTAACCTGATCGCGACCCACCTGATAAAACGTCGTAACTTCTCCTTCCAAGATGATCCCAGTGATTATGAAGAGTTGGCGGGTACTTTGGGATATGCCGATTGGCAGGCTAACTTGACTCTGAATTACAAGTATGAAAACTGGCTCAGCTACTGGCGTACCCGTTTCGTCAATGATGTCAGCTTGTACACAGATAAGGATCTGGCCCTTAATGCCAACCCAAGTTCCAACATGCAGTACGACGATTACTTCATCAGTGATGTTGCTTTGGGTTATCAATTTGATTCCGGCATAACCCTCAAGTTTGGTATCGATAACTTATTCGATAAGGACTTGCCTTATGGTTCAACCGGAACCAGTGCAGGATCTGCTGCATACGATAACATCGGCCGCTTCTACTACACTAGTTTGAACTATTCCTTCTAAACTGGATTAAACAGAACTTAATCCTGTAAATAAGCGGCGCATTCGCGCCGCTTATTATTTGCTCATCTTAATTTCTCGCCAATTGTTGCAACATTGTTTTCTTTGTGTTTTTTATTTTAATAACCTTTGTATCAATAATATTTAAAAATACTTGGTTACATCTTTATTACAACAAAAAGATAGTCAATAAGCATTTAACCACTTGTATTATTTGTATCTTAATGGTTACATTTTGTCGCCGAATTGTTCTTTATCGGCCCTAATAAATACAAAAAGATAAAACAAATATCATAAAAGGATATAAATGATGAATCTCAGTGTCAGCAAAGCTGTGCGCTTCGCCTTGTTTGGCGGCGCTGCAGCTGCCTCTCTTAGCTTACCCGCTGTTCAAGCCAACGAAAACGAACAACAACTGGAGCGCATCGAAGTTACCGGCTCGCGCATTAAGCGTACCGACATGGAATCGGCACTGCCGGTGACGGTAATGAGTTCTGAAGACATAGCCAAAACCGGTCTGACAGATGTTTCTGCGGTACTGGCACAAATGCCATACAATACGGCGGGCAGCTTTATCAGCGACGCTGGTAGCTCTGCCAGTAACCACGCCAGCTCAGGCATGCGAGGCCTGGGTTCAAACCGTACCCTGACCCTGATCAATGGCCGCCGGATTGCACCATCAGCCACCTTCGGTGCCGATGCAACCAACCTTAACCTAATCCCCATGGACGCCATCGAGCGTATTGAAATTCTTCGTGACGGTGCATCAGCCATCTATGGTTCCGATGCCATTGGCGGTGTAATCAACATCATTCTGAAGAAAAATTATGATGGCCTCGGATTTGATCTGAAATTCGCCAACCCGACTCAGGGTGGCCGTGATGAAATGTCGGCGTCGATGACCTTTGGTAACACCAGCGACAAGAGCAGCAGTCTGGTTATCATAGAGCATAAGAAGTTTGATCCTCTCAAGGGTGGCCAGCGTGAACATCTCACTGCCAACTGGGATAAAGCTTATGGTCGCAGTTCTCTGTATGCACCGGAAGGCACCTGGCGCCCTGTAGCTGCTCGCCCAGGCAAAAAAGAAGATGGAACCTTTGAGACGCCAAGCTACACTGGTGACTATGTTCCAGGTAAAGACTGCCCCGCCGATCAAATCGTTCAGAGTAAAGATGGTCCACGTTGTGGCTACAGTATGTTTGATGGTACCGATTATCTGCCGGACCAGACCAAAGACTCCTTGTTCAGCAACCTGACTTACAAGATCACCGATAATCTGGAGTGGTTCGGTCAGGCGATTGTGATGCGTGACAAGTCCACCACTTCTTCAACCGCACTGTGGACCCCCAACCTGTTTATAGCAGCCGACAACCCACTGAACCCAACTTATGGCACAGCCGGTGCAACTGAAGTACAGGCTTACCACCGTCTGACAGGCGTGGCCGATCGCAGCACGACGTTCAAGTCCGATGTTGTTGACGTGGTGACAGGGCTGAACCTGGAGCTGGATGCCGGTTCACTGAACTGGTACGTACAGTACTCAGATCAGCAGGTGGATATAAGCACAGACTCTTATGTGTTTGAAGACAACCTGCAGCAAGCCGTCGATGCCGGGCTTTATAACCCATTTGTTCTGGGCGGTAATGCCACTCAGGCAACCCTGGACAGCTTCCTGCACACAGCCACCCGTCAGGCGGATTCCAAGACCACAGCAACAGCCATTTCCTGGGCAGCCCTGGCACCTATCGCCCTGCCAGGCGGTGACATAGGTTACGCTGTGGGCGCCGAGTACCAGAAGATGGAATTCAGCGATCGCCGCGATGCGCAGCAAGCTGCCGGCAAAGTACTGGGTACTTACGGTGGCGACTCTGCCGGTGAGCGTAACTACAAGGCTGCCTTCGTTGAGTTGGAACTGCCGGTCACCGACGATCTGAACGTTAAACTGGCCAGCCGTTATGACCAATACAGCCTGCCGGATGAAGGCCAGCTGTCCAGCTCTATCAACCTGCGTTACCAGTTGTTGGATAACCTGGTCCTGCGCGCCTCTTACGGCCAGGGCTTCCGTGCTCCGTCACTGGATGATCTGCTGGGCGAAGCTGCTACCAGTTATGACCGAGTGATCGACACCAAAGGTTGTCAGATGCTACCGCCTGACCAACGCGAAGGCGCCGATGTGTGTGAGTCAACTCAGTATCTGCGCAAGAGCTCAGGTAATCCGGAGCTGAAACCTGAAGAGTCTGATCAGTATGCCTTCGGTGCTGTGTGGAACATCACAGATGATATCTCTCTGGTTGTGGACTACTACAACATTGAGATCAGCAACCAGGTCAGCTATGTCGGTGCCCAGACTATCCTGGATCTGGAAGCCACTACAGGTCTCGGTGCCTACGATCCTAAATATGTCTATGTGAAGCGTGATACCGACGGCAAGATTGAAGAGATTGGCGCCGGTTACATCAACATGGACGGGGTGCAAACCTCGGGTCTGGACGTCTCTTTCAGCTCGCGCTTCGAGCTGGGTAACTACGGCAGTCTGAAATTTGCCCTAGACGGCACCTATGCACTGGAGTACACAGAGCAAGCCAGTCCGGTCGATCCACGTTACGACGTGCTGGGTACCAAGGGATATCCTGAGCTGCGTTTCAACTCCACCTTCAGCTATGAGTACGATGCCTTCAGCGCCTCGCTGATCGCCAAGTACATCGACTCCTATGCCGGTGAAACACCACAGCAGCAAGCTGCCAACATCGACAAGCAGGACTTTGGTTCCTTCACCACTTGGGATCTGGCCATGAACTATGACTTTGACCAGTTCGGTAAAGTCACGGTCGGTGCCCGTAACCTGTTCGATGCCATGCCTACGGTTAACTATGAGCTGTCCTACCCAGGTTATGACGCCGATACCCACAACATTATCGGCCGCGTAGTCTACGCGGGTTATCAGATCCGTTTCTGATAAGCGCTTTAATAGCCAAAAGCGCAGTCAATGACTGCGCTTTTTTTGTTTCATCCCTTACTCAACAATCAAGCATAGCTCTTTACTCTGCCTTATCCGGCGCTACCGCCAAAACCGCTCGCGCAGACAACCATGCATGGCAGCCCAACATGGCCAAGAGTGAAACCAGCAAGGCCGGGACCACAGGGTGAATATGAAATGGTAAAGGCAAGGCCTGCCATTGCAGCATTCCATAACTCAGCAATCCGGAAATCATCGCGGCAAATACGGCGTTGCCAGTCAATGAAGGCCAGAATACCGCCGCTAAAATTGGCCAGAGAAACACCGCCTGCAGCGCACCGAAAGCCGCCAGATTGAGCCAGACTATCATGGCCGGAGGCTCCAGCGCCCAGTAGCAGGCGAGCGCAGCAATCATCAACATGGCAATGCGACTCAAACGCAGCTGGCTTTGCGCCGAGGTTTGTGGCCTGACTTTAACCCAGGCATCCCGCACCAGACTGACCGCCGCCTGCAGCAACATAGAGTCCACCGACGACATCACGGCGGCAATGGGCGCCGCCAGCAGCACCCCGGCCAAAAGTGGCGAAAACAGTCCGGAGATCAAAGTTGGCATGATCTCATCCGGTACTTGCAAATCGGGATAAAGCGCCCGCCCCATCAATCCAATGAGATGCGGTAACAGTGTCATCAAGACACTGATAAGGGTGCCCCAAATAATACCTTTCTTGAGCGCCTGGGTATTTTTAACCGCCAGCAAACGCACCACAGTATGTGGCAACCCAAGCGTGCCAAAACAGATAAGCACCCAAAACGACAGCATCATGGGCCAGCCCAGTTGTCCTTCATTGCCGTGGGGTTGCAACAATGCCGGGTCTTCACTGGCCACCTTGGACATCAACTCTGTCATCCCCCCATGGCCAAGCAAGGTGAAAAACAGCAGCAATAGCCCCAGCAGCATCACTATCCCCTGAAAGGCATCAGTGATGGTCACCGCCCGAAAACCTCCGCTCAGGGTGTAAGCCAGCACAGTCACCACAAACAGAGCCAGCCCCAAGCTGTAGTCGATACCGCTGACGCCGGCAAACAACCTGGCGCCACCGATAAACTGCACCGTAATCATGGCGACAAATCCAAGCACCAAGGAGCCCAGCGCCAACATGCTGACTCCTTTATGCTCAAAGCGAGCATCCAACCACTCAATCAAAGTGGCGTAAGGCGCCTTGGCCGCGAGAATTTTCGGCCCCAACACTCCCAGGGTCAGCATGGCAACCGGCACCTGGATCAAGGCAAGCCATACCCAGCCCAAACCTATCTTGTAAGCGGCGCCCGGACCACCGATAAAAGAGCTGGCGCTGGTATAGGTGGCCACCAGCGTCAAGGCCAACATGGGGCCATTGAGAAAACGGCCACCGATAAAAAAGCGCGCCGCCTTATCCTGATAGAGGCTGGCCTTGTCTTGTCTGGCGGCAATAAAGCGGGTCAACACCAGGCTGAGCAACAGATAAACCAATACGGGGATAAGGGTGGTCACTCTTTATGCCCTCCCCGGCCAAACAGGTAGAAGAGCCCCAGAATGAAACATAATGGAGTCAGAATACAGGACAGCCAAAACCACAAAGGCAGGCCGTAATAATCAGCTTGTGCTCCCCAGATCCCTATATCGGTCAACAGGGGCCCAAGAGCCCAAAACAGGGCATAAATCAGGGTAAGTATGATGGCCAGACGTGCCATGGATGGCATAACGGCCTCCTTGGATAGCTCCTTGAAATGGAGCGTGACAGCAAAAGAAAGCCTTGATTCTAATCAACTCTTCCCTCGAGTGCCAAGGCATGACGCAAGTTACGCTTTGGTTGTTGGATAAAGTTACCACCCGGTTACCTGATGATATTCCGTTAACTTTTTGACTGCATGCCTAATGAACCATGACAGGACTCACAGCCCTGAGCCTGCTCCCAGGCGGGTCACAACAGCCCAAAAATCAAGACCCGAATCAAGTTTTGATATGGGTTTGTGAGGCCACAGGCATAAGCCTTTACTGAAATAAACTGGCGCCAGCTCCCCCCGCGTCGACGCAATGACATACAATTGTTAACCTGCTCGCAAAATTTAGCTTTTCCCTATGGGTAAAGGCCGATATCAGATGCCGACAGCACGGCTCTGTGTTAATATTTTTATGGTAAATTGGTAAGACCAATTTTAAGGTTCAATGCATGTAAGGCGATTCTTTACACAGTTCCTCAGAGGTCACTAAAACCTCATCAAGGCTCTGTAAGTCAAAGAAGGCGAGGATTGCGACAACACGGGAAAGGTCAACATTTCTGTTTGCAGCCATTCACCGCGAGCAAGAGCACAGACTGGACTTTTATAACGTGTTACAAGCTTATACTTGAACCAAACACCAATTAAAAGCACAAACCTTGGTAGATGACACTGGAAGATAACTCGAATTTCGGTGAATTATTTCAAGGAAATTTTAGACAAAAAAGAGTAGCAAAACGTAGTTTAATTTCATAATTTAGATTAATCAGCGGTTAGATTGATCTAAATCACGTAATTTAATTACACCTTGCTTATAGTTGATGAACTCGATGGCTCGCAGCCATCACTATAGATAAGCGATAAATGAACTTTATAACCTAAACCGGTGGCCAGCCACCAAATGAGCGAAAGAAGGCAACTATGAACAACAGTCCTAGCCCATTTGATGCATCAACCCCTGCCAATACTGCGCAGAAGGTCGAGGATGCGGCCGTCGTCAAAATCGGCCGTGATACCCAGTCGACCTTGTTGCTGGCCATGACTGCGGGGGTGTTTATTGGCCTCGCGTTTATCTTCTATGTCGTCGCCACTGCCGGCGGCAGCGCCCTTCCCTACGGTCTCAACAAACTCATCGGCGGTCTGTGCTTCAGCCTGGGCCTGATGTTGGTGGTGGTACTGGGCGGCGAACTTTTCACCTCAACAGTATTAACCATTACTGCCAGAGCCAGCAAACGGGTCACCACCAAAGCCTTACTGCGTAACTGGGGGCTGGTCTATCTGGGCAACTTTATCGGCGCCATGCTACTGGTAGGCCTGATGATCACCGCCAAACACTATGATGCCGGCCACGGTTTAATAGGCCTAGGTTATATGAAAACCGCCCAGGCGAAACTGCACCATGACTTTACCCAGGCTATCGCCCTCGGGATCATGTGTAACATCATGGTGTGTCTGGCGGTATGGATGGCCTATGCCGGTCGCTCGGTCACTGACAAGCTGCTGGCCGTGGTGCTACCGGTTGCTATGTTTGTCGCCGCGGGCTTTGAGCACTGCATCGCCAACATGTTCCTTATTCCTATGGCCATTATCAGCAAAAATATGGCTGGCACTGAATTCTGGACAAGCGCCGGGGTCAGCCCCGAGCAGTTTGCCGATCTCACATGGAGCCAATTCGTGTTCCATAATCTGGTTCCCGTCACTCTGGGTAATATCGTGGGGGGAGCTTTATTTGTAGGGTTGACTTACTGGTTTGTGTATCGCCGTCCTTTGCTGGCCAAGCAAGGCAGCGAAACCAGCAAGTAACTTTATCTCAACTAGAAGGTATGAGTACTATGACCGAGAAAACTGAGCTGTTTGCAAGCGCATGGGAAGGCTTTGTTCCCGGCGATTGGAAGACCGAAGTCAATGTACGTGACTTTATCCAGAAGAACTACACCCCCTATGAAGGTGATGAGTCTTTCCTGGCTGGCCCCACCACTGCGACCACAGCCCTGTGGGACAAAGTCATGGAAGGCATCAAGCAGGAAAACCGCACCCACGCTCCGGTCGACTTTGATACAGACAAAGTCTCTACCATAGATTCCCATGATGCCGGCTACATCAATCAAGAACTGGAAACCATTGTTGGTTTGCAGACTGATGCGCCACTCAAACGCGCCATGCTGCCCAACGGTGGTATCCGCATGGTTGAAGGCTCCTGCGCCGCCTATGATCGCGAGTTGGATCCTGAAATCAAATATGTCTACTCCGAACTGCGTAAGACCCACAACCAGGGCGTGTTCGATGTTTACACTCCGGAAATCCTCGCTTGCCGTAAGTCAGGTGTACTGACAGGTTTGCCCGATGCCTACGGTCGTGGCCGTATCATTGGTGACTACCGCCGCGTAGCCCTCTACGGTATCGACTACCTGATGAAAGACAAGGTTGCCCAGTTCACTTCACTGCAGGCTCAAATGGAAGCCGGTGAAGATCTGAGCAACGTTATCCAGTTACGTGAAGAGATTGCCGAGCAGCACAGAGCGCTGGGCAAGATGAAAAAGATGGCAGCCAAATACGGTTATGACATCTCCGGCCCTGCCAAGAATGCCAAAGAAGCCATCCAGTGGACCTACTTCGGTTATCTGGCTGCGGTGAAGAGCCAAAACGGCGCCGCCATGTCTCTGGGCCGTACTTCAACCTTCATCGACGTTTATATCGAACGCGATCTGAAAAACGGCGTGCTCACCGAAGAGCAGGCTCAGGAAATGATCGACCATTTCGTGATGAAGCTGCGTATGGTGCGCTTCCTGCGTACTCCTGAATACGATGAGCTGTTCTCCGGCGACCCAATCTGGGCTACCGAATCTATCGGTGGTATGGGTCTGGACGGTCGTCCACTGGTGAGCAAGACCAGCTTCCGCTTCCTGCACACCCTGTACAACATGGGCCCAAGCCCAGAGCCAAACATCACTGTGCTTTGGTCCGAGCAGCTGCCTCAGCCATTCAAAAAATACTGCGCCAAAGTGTCTATCGACACCAGCTCTATCCAGTATGAAAACGATGACCTGATGCGCCCTGACTTCGAGTCCGATGACTACGCCATCGCCTGCTGCGTGAGCCCCATGGTTGTCGGCAAACACATGCAGTTCTTTGGTGCCCGTGCCAACCTGGCCAAGACCATGCTGTACGCCATCAACGGCGGTGTGGATGAAAAGCTGAAAATTCAGGTCGCTCCCAAGGCAGATCCTATCACAGACGAAGTGCTCAACTATGATGACGTCATGAGTCGCCTCGACGGTCTGATGGACTGGTTGGCAACTCAGTATGTCACTGCGCTGAACACCATCCACTACATGCACGACAAGTACTCCTACGAAGCCGCGCTGATGGCGCTGCATGACAGAGACGTACGTCGCACCATGGCCTGTGGTATCGCCGGTCTGTCTATTGCTGCCGACTCCCTGTCTGCCATCAAGTATGCCAAGGTGAAACCGGTTCGCGATGAAAACGGTATTGCCGTAGACTTCGAAATCGAGGGTGATTATCCCAAGTTCGGTAACAACGACGCCCGTGTTGATGACATCGCCTGCATGCTGGTCGAAGGCTTTATGGCCAAAATTCGTGACAAAAAGATGTACCGCAACGCCATCCCAACCCAGTCAATCCTGACCATTACTTCCAACGTGGTGTATGGTAAGAAGACAGGTAACACTCCGGATGGTCGCCGCGCTGGTGCACCATTTGCCCCGGGAGCCAACCCAATGCACGGCCGTGACGAAAAAGGCGCTATCGCTTCACTGACCTCAGTGGCCAAGCTGCCCTTCGCTCACGCTCAGGACGGTATCTCTTACACCTTCTCCATTGTGCCCAATGCACTGGGTAAAGATGAAGATGCCCGCCGCACCAACCTGGCCGCGCTGATGGACGGATACTTCGCCCACAAGCCAGGTCATGAAGGTGGTCAGCACCTGAACGTCAACGTGATGAACCGTGAAATGCTGGAAGATGCTGTCGTCAACCCTGACAAGTATCCACAGCTGACCATACGCGTTTCAGGCTACGCAGTGCGCTTCAACTCACTGACCCCTGAGCAGCAGCAAGACGTGATTACCCGTACTTTCACCAAAGCACTGTAATTCACGTTTGAAACCAGGCTGCAGCGGCCGCCGCTGCAGCCATTCCAAGGAGAGCACATGACAGTAAAAGGACGGATCCACTCGGTGGAATCCTTTGGCACAGTAGATGGTCCCGGCATTCGCTTTATCGCCTTTATGCAGGGTTGCCTGATGCGCTGTAAATACTGTCACAATCGCGACACCTGGGATCTGGATGGCGGCAAGGAAGTGACGGTCGAGGAGCTGATGGAACAGATAGTCAGCTACCGACCTTTTTTGGAAGCCAGCGGTGGTGGCGTGACCGCCAGCGGTGGTGAAGCCGTGTTACAGGCAGAATTCGTTGCCGAGCTATTCAAAGCCTGTAAGGCCGAAGGCATACACACCTGTCTGGATACCAACGGCTTTGTTCGTAAGTACACAGAAGTAATTGACCAGTTGCTGGATAACACAGATCTGGTGCTGCTGGACATCAAACAGATGGATGATGCCAAGCACATAGATCTCACCAAGGTCAGTAATCAGCGAACATTGCAGTTTGCCGAATATCTGGCACAACGAGGCCAGAAAACCTGGATCCGTTACGTGGTTGTCGGTGGCTATACAGACGATGAAGCCTCGGCCGAAAAACTGGCAGAGTTCATCAAGCCAATGACCAATGTGGAAAAAGTAGAGTTGCTGCCCTACCACGAACTGGGCAAACACAAGTGGGAAGCTATGGGTGAGCACTATGAACTCGACGGCGTGTCGCCACCGAATCGCGAAACCATGGAGCGAATAAAGGCTAT
Organism: Shewanella sp. ECSMB14102; assembly: GCF_000813075.1. Classification (NCBI taxonomy): domain Bacteria; kingdom Pseudomonadati; phylum Pseudomonadota; class Gammaproteobacteria; order Alteromonadales; family Shewanellaceae; genus Shewanella; species Shewanella sp. ECSMB14102. Next base: position 120,452 of record NZ_JWGX01000002.1, on the reverse strand, counting down.
ATTTATTCAGAAAGGGATCAACGCCGACTACTGATTCAGAGCTCTTCCCAAAATCCGGCGTCGAGACGTTCAAAGGCCAATTTGAGGATCTGCGCCATATCCATATAGCAGGCCTTGGCCCCTAAAGGGCGGCTGCTTACCCCAAGCCCGGAAAGCTTGGCATTGAGTTGATTACCCCAATCGAGCAAGGACAGCGGCAAGGGATGGCGAGCACGCCAACCCAGCCACAAATAGCCCTGCAAAGGCAGGCTGAGAAAGAACAGAAAGATAGCAATGGCCTGGGGCAGATAGTCCCAACCATAGAAATAGAGTGGCGCGGCAGCCGATAGCATGGCCAACACAGGCATCAATTGCAACGCCAACTGAGTGGCACGAATAACGCGAAACTCAGGAAAAAAGAAACCCAGTTGTCTGACCATGGGCCAGGTCTTCATATAACGATGACCTTCCCTCACGGTTTTGAGAAAGTTAAGGCTCAATCAAGGCACCTGAAAACAAGCATAATATTGCTTTTACCTTAGCACAGTTCCCTATTCGGCCCCAACAACGGCTTGACGGCAGGAACACAGTGAAACAGGTTACAGGCGAGTCCAGTTCACCCGTAACTCATTAATTAAAAACGGCGAAAGGTTTTTAACATGTCTAAAAAACTGGTATTGGTTCTAAATTGCGGCAGCTCTTCTTTGAAATTTGCAGTCATGGATGCACTCACGGGCGATGATCAGATCTCAGGTCTGGCCGAGTGCTTTGGTCTGGAAAACTCCCGCATCAAATGGAAACACAATGGCGAAAAGCATGAAGCCGCACTGGGCGCATTTACCGCGCACCGTGAAGCCGTGGAGTTTATTGTAAACCAGATTTTGGCTCCCCTGCCTGAACTGGCGTCACAGATCCTGGCGGTGGGTCACCGTATCGTGCACGGCGGCGAAAAATTCACCCGCTCGGTTATCATTGACGATCAGGTGATTAAAGGTATCGAAGACTGTGCCTCACTGGCACCGCTGCACAACCCGGCGCACCTGATAGGTATTCGCGCCGCCATGGCCTCGTTCCCAAGCCTGCCTCAGGTTGCTGTGTTTGACACCGCCTTCCACCAAAGTATGCCTGAGCACGCCTTTGTCTACGCCTTGCCCTATAAACTTTACCGTGAACACGGCATTCGTCGTTACGGTATGCACGGCACCAGCCATCTGTTTGTCAGCCGCGAAGCGGCCAAGGTGCTGGGTAAAGAGCTGGCTGATACCAATGTGATCTGTGCTCACCTGGGCAACGGCGCTTCGGTTACGGCAGTTAAAGGTGGCAAGAGCATGGATACTTCCATGGGGCTGACACCACTGGAAGGCTTGGTGATGGGAACCCGCTGCGGCGATATCGACCCCTCCATCATCTATCACTTGGTACACCAGTTGGGCTACACCCTGGAAGAGGTCAACAACCTGCTGAACAAGCAAAGTGGCCTTTTGGGGATCAGCGAACTGACCAATGATTGCCGTGGTATCGAAGAAGGATATGCCGAAGGTCACAAAGGTGCGACACTGGCACTGGAAATCTTCTGCTATCGTCTGGCAAAATACATCGCCTCCTACACTGTGCCATTGGGCCGTCTGGATGCCGTGGTCTTTACCGGCGGCATAGGTGAAAACTCCGACATTATCCGCAAGAAAGTGCTGGAACTACTGTCCATCTTCAACTTCCAGGTCGATGATGAACGCAACCTGGCCGCCCGCTTCGGCAATGGCGGAATTATCACTAAAGATGAAGGCACTCTGGCCATGGTCATTCCCACCAATGAAGAGTGGGTCATCGCCGAAGACGCTATTAGTTTGATAGAAGAATAATATGACCAATCAGCCGCCGGGTTAACCTGGCGGCTTTCATGTTTTTGACTTTACAAGATTCACCGGAAAACCATCGACTCCGAAGAGGTTTTTATGTCCCGTAACATTATGTTGATCCCCATAGGCACAGGCGTCGGCCTGACGTCTATCAGCCTGGGGATGGTTCGCGCATTGGAACGCCACGGCGTTAAAGTGCAATTCTTTAAACCCATTTCCCAGTTGCGCCCGCAGGACCACGGCCCTGAGCGTTCAACCACCATCCTCAGCAAATCCCCTACGGTCAACCCGCTTGAACCGTTTGAGATGATCCACGCCGAAGCGCTGATCCGTGCCGATCAGACAGATGTGCTGATGGAGCAAATCATCGCCCGCGCCAGTGAAATTGCCGACAACACTGAAACCCTGATCATCGAAGGCCTGGTGCACACCCGTAGCCATCCGTTTGCCGATGATGTCAATTATGCCATTGCCAAGGCGCTCGACGCCGATGTGATCTTTGTGGCAACCCCAGGCAACGACAGCCCGACCGGACTGATGAACCGCCTCGAAATCGCCTTTAATTCCTGGGGTGGCAACAAGAACAAACGCCTTATCGGTGCCATCATCAACAAGATTGGTGCGCCTGTGGACGACGAAGGCCGTGCCCGTCCGGATCTGTCTGAAGTATTCGACCATCAGGGTGTTCAGCGCAGCGATACTGCCGGTATGTTCCAGTTGCCGGGCAAGAGCCCACTGAGGATCCTCGGCAGCGTGCCTTATAACCTGGATCTGGTGTCCCCCAGGGCCTCTGATTTAGCCAAGCACCTGCGCGCCCGCATCATCAATGCCGGTGAGATGAACACTCGCCGTCTGCGCAAGGTAACCTTCTGTGCCCGCTCGATTCCCAACATGGTGCAGCACATCAAGACAGACTCGCTGCTGGTCACCTCTGGCGATCGCTCCGACGTTATCGTTTCAGCCTGTCTGGCGGCGATGAACGGCGTCAAAATTGGTGCCTTGCTGCTGAGTGGCGGTTATGAACCTGAGCCCGAGATCATGGCTTTGTGTGAACAAGCTTTTGAAACCGGCCTGCCTGTGTTCCTTATCGACACCAATACCTGGCAGACCTCACTCAATATTCAACGCTTTGACCACGAAGTCCCTGTGGACGATGCAGTGCGTATTGAACTGGTACAGGAATACGTTGCCGGTCATATCGATCAGAGCTGGATAGAAAGCGTCACCGAAAACTCGCCTCGCGAGCACCGCCTGTCGCCACCGGCTTTCCGCTACAAGCTTACCGAGCTGGCCCGCGCAGCGCACAAGACAGTGGTACTGCCTGAAGGCGATGAGCCGCGCACCATCAAAGCCGCCGCCATCTGCGCCGAGCGTGGCATTGCCCGCTGCGTACTGCTTGGCAAACGCGATGAAATTCTGCGTATCGCAGCCCAGCAGGACGTTATTCTGGGAGAAGGTGTCGAGATTATCGATCCCGATGAAGTGCGTGATCGCTATGTCGAACCTATGCTGGATCTTCGCCGTCACAAGGGCCTGACCGAAGTAGTTGCCCGTGAACAGTTGGAAGACAACATGGTGCTGGGCACCATGATGCTGGCCCAGAATGAAGTGGACGGTATCGTTTCCGGTGCGGTCAATACCACGGCCAACACCATTCGTCCGCCACTGCAGCTGATTAAGACAGCGCCCGGCTCCAGCCTGGTCTCTTCCATCTTCTTCATGCTGATGCCGGATCAAGTGCTGGTATATGGTGACTGCGCCATCAACCCGGATCCCAATGCCGAGCAGTTGGCCGATATCGCCATCCAATCGGCCGAGTCGGCCAAAGCCTTCGGCATTGAGCCCAGAGTGGCGATGATCAGCTACTCAACCGGTGACTCAGGTACAGGCTCGGATGTGGATAAGGTGCGTGAAGCCACCCGGATTGCCAAAGAGAAGCGTCCGGATCTGGTGATTGACGGCCCACTGCAATACGACGCTGCGGTAATGCCCAACGTGGCTCGCTCCAAGGCGCCGGACAGCCCGGTTGCCGGTAAGGCGACTGTGTTTGTGTTCCCGGATCTCAACACGGGTAACACCACTTATAAGGCCGTTCAACGAAGCGCCGATCTGATCAGCATAGGTCCTATGCTGCAAGGTATGCGTAAGCCGGTGAACGATCTGTCCCGCGGCGCCCTGGTGGATGATATTGTTTACACCATCGCCCTGACCGCCATTCAGGCCACCCAGAACGATTAACGGCCTATAGCCAATTCAAAAGCGTCTGCTACTGCAGGCGCTTTTTTTTGGTTCATCGCGGCTCTCCGGGGAATGTCACTCTGACAGTCAAAAGGAAGTATTTGATATCCGGTAGCCATAGCCCATTCGCTTCAGCAGTTTGATTTTGTTATTTAAACGGTATTATGGACTGACTGCGGCTTTTATCAGCAAATGCTGTACAAATTCGACGCAAAGGATCATTTACGCCAGGGATGATTAAGTCAGAAATAAGTAATCAGGGAAGAAATTGATAGGGGAAAACGCCAAGCGTCAAAAATTGACCAGCGACAATTTAACGACGATATCAATCGCTTAGGAAGTATCTATTGAGTCTTCAACACACTTGTCCACAGATTCTGTGGATAAGAATCTTTATACTACCCTTTCTATATGCCACAGGATCGCCGATCCCGTCAAGCCCGAGGCAGCGGCTTGCGATAAATGCTAAAAAAAACGATACTGTTTGGCACCAATCACCAGGGTCAACACTATGAGATATCTGCTTTTTCTTTGTCTGCTCGGCCTATTTGGCTGCAATGATGACCCGAGTCAAGCCACCATAGATACCCCAGAGCAAGTCGCCCTGGGATTCTTTCAGGCCATCTACGTAGATAAGGATGTCGAGAAGGCGAGCCTGTATGTCGACGACCCTATGAAGGAGGTGCTGAAAAGTTACTATATCGCCGCCTCTGTGCAGCGCCATATGCTCAATCTACAGATGACAGATGTCACCCTGGAGATTGAGGAGATAGATATCGACTTCTTTCGCAAGTTCACCGATGACGTGACTGTCGTGGTCAAATTTACCGGTCGTAGAGGTGGTCGTCCCTGGGTCGATGACAGAACCATTCGCCTGCATAAACGAGGCCGGGCCTGGGTGATAGTGGAAATTATCCCGGAGACCGGCAAGATCAACTCAGGTTCCCTGTAATAATTGTGCACTGACCCACGCAAGGGCCGAAGAGGTTTATCCCTCAAAGCCCGCCGTGCTAAACTCACAGGCAATTTTCACTCAGTCTGATTACTATGAAACAACTGCTGGATTTCCTGCCGCTGGTCATCTTCTTCGCCGTTTATAAGTTTTACGATATCTACGTCGCCAGTGGCGCCCTGATAGCCGCAACGGCGCTGCAACTCGTGGTGACCTATCTCTTGTACCGCAAGCTTGAGAAAATGCATCTCATCACCTTTGCCATGGTGGCCGTATTCGGCACCCTGACTCTGGTGTTTCACGACGATACCTTTATCAAATGGAAAGTCACCATAGTCTATGCCCTGTTCGCCTTGGGTCTGGGTGTCAGCCAATTGCTGAATAAGCCTGTACTCAAGGGCATGCTGGGGCAAGAACTCAAGGTCGCCGACAAGATATGGGCCCAAGTCACCTGGTACTGGGTCAGTTTCTTTATTGTCTGCGGCATTATCAATATCTATGTCGCCTTCAGTCTGAGTCAGGAAACCTGGGTCAACTTCAAGGTCTTTGGCCTGACCGCAGTGACGCTGCTGAACACCATAGCAACCGTGGTTTATCTCTTTAAACACATCCCCGAAGAGCAACGCAAGGAACTCAAATAATGTGGTATATGATCTCATCCCAAGATGTTGAAAACAGCCTGGAAAAACGTCTTGCCGCTCGTCCGGCCCATCTACAGCGCCTGCAACTGCTGGCCGATGAAGGACGATTGATGCTGGCCGGCCCACATCCCGCCGTGGACAGTGAAAACCCGGGGGACGCAGGATTCAGCGGCTCTTTGGTGGTGGCCGAGTTTGAATCGCTGGAAGCCGCCCAGGCCTGGGCCAATGCCGATCCTTATGTTGCCGCCGGCGTTTATCTGAGTGTTATCGTTAAACCCTTCAAACGAGTGCTGCCCTGATGAAAATCGTTTCCTTCAACATCAACGGATTGAGAGCCCGTCTGCATCAGCTGCAACAGTTGATAGACAGCCACCAACCGGACATCATAGGGCTGCAGGAAACCAAGGTGCACGACGAGGCCTTCCCTCTGGCCGAAGTGGAAGCCATGGGTTATCAGGTACATTTCCACGGTGGCAAGGCCCACTATGGTGTGGCTCTGTTATCCAAACAGGCCCCCATTGAGGTTCAAAAAGGCTTTCCCACCGACGATGAAGATGCCCAGCGCCGGCTTATCGCCGGCAAGTTCATCCAGGACAACGGCCGTGTACTGACAGTGATCAACGGCTACTTCCCCCAGGGGGAGAATATCAATCACGAGACCAAGTACCCGGCCAAGCGTAAGTTTTATGCCGATCTGATGCAGTATCTGCAAAACTCATTCAGCCCGGATCAGGATATTGCCATCATAGGAGATATCAATATCTCGCCGCTGGATCTGGATATCGGCATCGGCGACGCCAATGCCAAACGTTGGCTGAAGACGGGTAAATGCAGCTTCCAGCCGGAAGAGCGTGAATGGTTGCAAACCCTGCTGGACTGGGGTTTGGTGGATACCTTCCGCCAGTTGCACCCGCAGCGCAGCGAACGCTACTCCTGGTTTGATTATCGCAGCCGTGGCTTTGATGATAACCGCGGCCTGCGTATCGATGTGATCCTGGCAACCGAGTCGCTGGCAAGCCGCTTGAGTGAGGCCGATGTAGATTACGCGCTTCGCGGCATCGACAAGCCCTCGGATCACGCGCCTATCTGGAGCTGTTTTCGCTGACCTGGTTGTGAGCGCTGATGGCGCTGCTGATGCTGACCACAGCGAGCGGCGCGCTTGAGGCAAAAAACAAAGCTCAGGAAACGCTATAACGCAAAACGCCGACATCTGATGGTGCCGGCGTTTTTTTATGGCGCTACTGTCTACCCGTTTAACTGGTTTTATATTGTGCCAGCAGCCGGGTCAGAGAGGCTGAAGCCTGGGCCAGTTTTTGACTCAGCTCTATCGCCCTTTCGCTGGCCTGGCGCATCTGATCCGAGTGGCTGCGGATATCGCCAAGCTGCGAGCTGATCTCCCGGGCCGACACGCTTTGCTCTTCGGCCGAGGCTGCGATTTGGCTGCTGCGATCAAATACCGCATCCACTGAGCCACGCATCCCCTCAACATCCGTACCCACCTGAATGATCGCCTGGCGGCTTTCATCGGCCTGCGACACTATCGCCTCAGTCAGCTGAGACAAATTGCGGCTGCCCGCCTGTAAACCCTCTATCATACGTTGAATTTCCACTGTCGCTTCCTGGGTTCGTCCCGCCAGGGTCCGCACCTCGTCGGCAACCACGGCAAAGCCACGCCCCTGTTCACCGGCTCTGGCCGCCTCAATAGCGGCATTGAGCGCCAGCAGATTGGTCTGCTCGGAAATGCCATCAATAGTGGTCACCACAGCGCCAATCTCGGTAGCCTCCCGCGACAGTTGCGATACCGAAGAGAACGCCTCGGCAATCCGGCTCGACAACTCACCTATGCTGGCAACCGTTTCTGCTATATGTCTGGCACCCAGGCCCATCTGAGAGGCATTGTCCCGGGTCTGGGAAGAGGTTTCGGCGGCGTTGTGGGACACTTCGGTAATGGCATTGCTCATCTGCTCCATCGCCGTGGCCACAGTATCGAGAAACTGCCACTGAATTTTGCCCATCTCATCACCGGCAGCGGCTTGCTCGGCAAATTCGGAAGCCGCCATCGACAAGGTTTCAGCATTACTGCTGATGGCGGTGACCATTTCGCTCATGTTATCGGCGCAGCGGTCAATCTCGCGGGCTATCAGGCTGAAATCATCTGTACCGAAGAAATTGAGCCTAAAGCTCAAATCGCCGTCAGCCAGGCGTTTGATCGCCATATACATATCCCAGAGTCCGCCGCCGAGAGAGGTGGAGATCCAATAGCTGAGTTGAAACAGTGGCAACAGCCCGACAAAAGCCAACAGCAGCAACCAGTTCGCCCTGCTGAGCATCTCTTGCTCTTGCAGTGTTAAGCTGTCACCGAGCCAGTAGTTACCACCATGGCTACTGAGCATAACTTTGATCTCGGCGCGCGGTTCATTACGGCTAAGACCTTGCTGCTGTAGCCAAAGATCGCGCCCCTGCTTGGGCGCTAGCTGTAGCAGGGTCTCGGCTTTGGCTTGTAAACGCGCCTCAGCGCCCTGGGTTAAACTGGCATCCAACTGCCACCAGTTAGCCAGTGCGATAGCGACGGTTATGGCGCTAACCAGCGAACACACAAGCCAGAACTTACCGTTGAGACTGAACTTAATCAGCATGGCATCAACTTTTCTAAACTGGATCTGCTTCATCAGTGCTCCTCAGCGCGAAGCTAAAAGCCGGGACAGGATCCTGGCAATATAATCTATTACTCCACCGCCCTTTCGACCGGCAGAGGTTTTGTTTGAGTTTGACGACTGCGACTGGTTTGGCAATAGCCCATGAGGTCGGTCAAGCGACTCATGGCATAACCGAATACGGCGCCAATCAGCAGCGGCGGCATAATAGCTGCAATGTCCGCCGACATGGCAAAGGTGATGCAACAACCAATAAAGGCACCGGGAATAAAGTTAAGTTTACCGAAACAGGCCTGCAGGCACATGGCACTGGTGGCTATACCTGTGAAGATCCAGCCAAATAGCGGCGAGACAAAGAAGCTACTACCACTGATGATAAGCCAAGCCCAGAATACTCCCGATGTATTGGTGCACCAGGCCTGAAGCAGACCGGCGAAACCACTGCGTCCTTGAGCAAAGAAAGTACTGCATCCTAGAAACCCTATCCAGGTGATCAGCCCAAAGGTGTCGGCAACCCCACACCAGACAGTGGCCAAGAGACCGGCAGATATTGCTGCATGCCAACGCTGTTGCATAGGAGTATCTCCACAAAATGTAAACATTGGTTAAATTACCCCGATTTTGATAACAAAAACCGGATCTACACCAAAAAAGGGCTTATTAATGCCGAGATCCGGCTCACTTTGCAAACGTTTGGTAGTAAAAAAACAATAATGGAGTGAATTTTAGCCAAATAAAAACCCGGGCATGCCCGGGTCTGTTGCGACTAGAATAGCCTCAATCGGCCAGTAGCTGATCGGCAACAAAGGGGTTATTACGCCTTTCTTCACCAAAGCTCGACATAGGGCCGTGGCCGGGAATGAAATTGACCTGCTCGCCCAAAGGCCAGAGTTTGTAACGAATGGAGTCAATCAGCTGCTGATAGTTGGAGCCGGGAAAGTCAGTACGGCCTATAGAGCCACGGAAAAGGACATCTCCCACCCAAGCCAGGTTCTCTTCGCGGTCAAAGAAGATCACATGCCCGGGTGTATGCCCCGGACAGTGAAACACCTGCAATGCCTGCTCGCCCAAGATAACCTCTTCGCCATCTTCCAGATAGCGGTCAGCCTCGAAGGCGGCGCAGGCCGGGAAACCAAAGTTCTGGCTTTGGCGTGGCAGGTTCTCCAGCCAAAATTTATCGTCGATATGCGGGCCAATAATCTGCACGTCACATTCGGTGGCCAAAGCCTTGGCGGCACCAACATGATCTATGTGGCCGTGAGTCAAAAGAATATATTGCAACTGCAGGCCGTGCTGCGCCAGGGCATCCATGATGCGCTCATGGTTACCACCTGGATCTATCACAGCGGCTTTGCCACTCTTCTCACACCAGATGAGGCTGCAATTCTGCTGGAAAGGGGTCACTGGGATGATCTGGTATTTCATTACACACACTCGCAGGCTGTTATCGTTCCATGATCGATAGATCGTCTCGGTGCATGATCCATCAACCCTGCAACAGAAAAATTGATCCCGGGCAGGAAAGCGCCAGATAGGCGGCTTTTCTGGCGCCGGTTTGCAGCGCAGGGATTTTTGTATACAATTTTGAGCCATCCACTGTCAAGCCCAAGGCCCTACATGATAACAGACAGCCGTCTTGCTGGCATCCTGAGCCGCAAACACTTCTTCTCTCTGCCACTGGATTATCAGCATCCCACCGGGGAACAACTGCAAATTTTTGCCCGGGAGCTTATCGGCACCCAAGATAACGCCGCGACCCTGCCACTCTTGGTGTTCTTTCAGGGTGGCCCTGGCTTTGGTGCCGCCCGCCCCCTTGCCAATGGTGGCTGGATTAAAAGAGCACTCAAGGAGTATAGGGTACTCTTGTTGGATCAGCGCGGTACTGGTCTTTCAAGTCCGGTCAGCTTCAAGACGCTGGACGGCATGACGCCTGACGAGCAGGCCGAGTATCTGAGCCATTTTCGCGCCGACAACATCATCCGCGATGCCGAGGCGATTCGGGCACAACTTAGTCCTGATACTCCCTGGAGCATTCTTGGTCAGAGTTTCGGTGGTTTTTGCGTACTCAGATACTTGAGCGCCGCACCGCAAGGACTCAAGGAAGCCTATATTACCGGCGGTATCCCTTCCCTTGAGCGCCCCGCAGCCGAAGTTTACCGGGCAACTTATCAGCGCTTGCTGGCCAAAAACCAGGATTTCTTTGCCCGCTTCAAGGATGCCAAAGCCCTATTGGTCGAGCTCAGAGACTTTATCAATAACCATGATGCGCGCCTGGCTACAGGAGAGCGGCTGACCCAGGAAATGCTGCAACTTTTGGGGGTCAACTTAGGCATGGAGCAAGGGCCGGAGGCCGTCTACTATCTGCTGGAGCAAGCCTTGATAGATACCCCAAGTGGCAAGGCACTGAATCCTCTGTTTGAGGCGCAGTTCTGCCAAATGCTGGATTACAATACCAACCCACTGTTTGCCATCATGCACGAGTCCATCTACTGCCAGCAGCAAGCCGCCAACTGGGCTGCCCACAGGGTGCGGGCCGAATATCCGGCTTTTGCCCCGGACGCCAAAGAGCTGCTTTTCAGTGGTGAGATGATTTATCCCTGGATGTTCGAACAGTTTGCCAACCTCAAGCCGCTGAAAGCCTGCGCCGAATTGCTGGCCGCCAAAGCCGATTGGCCCTCACTCTATGACCCTAACATTCTCGCCAACAACCGCGTACCTGTCGCCGCTGCCATCTACAGCGAAGATATGTATGTCGAGCAGGCCTACAGCCTGGAAACCGCCGCCAAGGTGGGCAACCTCAAGTATTGGTTGACCTCTGAGTATGAGCACAATGGCATACGCATGGATGGTGAGCGGATCTTGGATAAGCTTATCGCCCTCAATCGTGGCCAGGCACTCAGGTGATTTCAGCTTAGGTTAATTTACAAAGCGCACACTGAACTTGGTTCCACATCCATTGACGCTTTGCTTAAACGCTTGTTTTGGTGTCGTCCCGGTCTGCTCTTTTGGCAGACCTTTTTTTATCCAAAAAAAACCGCAGCCTTGGCTGCGGTGGAAAAAACGGACGGGGTCCAATCCAAAAATACAGGGAGACTCGAACCGCCGACTTAGCGCTTCATTGCTGGATAAGTGAACTCATGGCACTGATTGCAATAAACCTTGCTCTCTTTGTGCTCCTGATGGCAGTAAGTACATGGCAAGTCCGTGCCATAGTGCAGGCTGTCATGGGGGTTGGGTTCAACATCATGACCGGCGTTGGCCGGACGTGCAGTCTGCTTGGCAACGTCTTCAGGAGTACCGTGGCAGGCTTCACAGGCTGTCGCATCGGGAATAGTCTTGCGCTTGGCATCACCATGGCAGGCGGCGCAATCAATACGACCATTTTCAGTCGTCATGACTTCTTTATGGTAGTCCTTGATCTTCATGGCGTTGGCCGCTCCAGGCAGCATCAAGGCGCAGGCTACAAGAACAGTGGATATCATCTTCAACATCTTGGGCTTCCTGTTGCGGGGCAGTGACCTGCCCCGCTCTTCTATCAGTAGTTGGCAATAAAGTCGTGTGACGCCTGAATATCAGGAGTGAAAGGACGATCCTTGCTTACGAAAGGCACTTTCTGACGATAAGCTTCATACATGGCGCCTGTGGCTTTACCCTGCTTCAAGCTCTTATCGTGCATCTTGCGCAGATCAACAGCTTGAGTAGAGTGCAGCAGCTCCAGACCATAGATGGTGTTGGTGTTATCAACAATCTGAACCAGATTGTCAGAAGCCAGTTTCAGGTTGGTGAAAGTGTCTTCGATATTACCGGCAATCTGAACACCATCGAATGAAACCGGGCTAGCCAGTTGCTTGTTACGTACCTGCATGTCAACGAAGGCTTTCTGGATAGCACCGAAAGCATGACCATTATTTTCCGGACCGGCCAGGAAGCGGCTCAGACGGGTAAAGTGAGCATCAGACAGGTGGATAGTACGCATCACGCTGTTGTGAGACACGTGAGTCAAAGCAGTGCTCAGGTTCTGTACCGCCAGGGCGACAGGCAGAGGCTCGAAGTTGGTGGTTGGGAACACACCGCCCTTGCCTTCAACCATGTACTTGGCAACCTGAGGGAATTGGCTGTAGTCCTTGGAGGCACCCAGTACTACGGCTGGGTTATCGTCTGAGTGGTTGATCTGGATATCGATCACTTCACCCAGATCCACCAGGGCTTTCTTGGCGCTGGCCAGAGTATAGGCTGTGGTACGGTAGCTCAGAGGATCCTGCAGCGGACGCTCATCATTCAGTTGCCACAGATAGCTGCCATCCAGCTGCGCCAGAATATCCTTGGTGGTGGCCTGAATATATGGGAAAGGACGGATGTCATTGGTTTGTGGCAGGAAAGGCGCCACGTTACCGTTCAAACCTTCAAGGCTCAAACCGAATACGGTTGGAGACACTTCCAGCAGATGCTTGGCATCCTGATAGCCCTTCATTGCATAGGCTACAGCCACTGCGTTGTTGGACAGGATAGACAGGGCATCTTTACCCATAGGCTCCAGCAGAGGAATACCGGCATCGGCCATGGCTTCACGGCTGCTTACGCGCTTGCCCTTGTAGAACACTTCCCACTCACCAATCATCGCCAGACCGACGTGAGAAGCCAGCAGGATGTCGGCTTCACCCACAGTACCCTGTGAAGGAATGACAGGAGTAATACCCTTGTTCAGGTAGGCTTCGTAAAGGTCGGCAACCACAGGCTGAACCCCGGTTTGACCGGCCAAAATGGTGTTCAGACGCACGGCCAGAGCCACACGGGTCAGACGTACAGGCATTGGCTCGCCAACACCGGCACTGTGAGCGCGCAATGTGCTGTAGTTGAAGCTGCGGGAAGCATCCATAACAGCGGCACTCAGTTTACCGTTGGCATCAAACAGCTTGTGGTCTTTGTTCAAGCCCACACCTACAGTCAGACCATAAACCGGCTTACCCAGACGCGCAGCTTCCATCAACAGCTCGTGCGCCTTAACCAGTTTGGTACGGGCCTGAGAGGCTACTTTGACTTTGGCGCCATCGGCAATGGCCCAGGCTTGTTCCTGAGTCATATGCTTGCCATCCAGAACCACTTGTTCCATTGCCAGAGCACTGCCTGACATCAGGCCCAGCGTCAGCGACGCCAGCATTAGAGATTTGTTCATCATCTTACTCCTTATTATTGAATTTGTTACGCTTGTTTCAGTGCAACCGGCTTGGCAGCAGCACAATTACGGCCGGCGTTACGGCCAGTAACAATACCTTCAGCCACGGCGCAAGCACCTAGACGGCTGGCACCGTGAATACCGCCGGTGGATTCGCCGGCCGCATACAAGCCTGCAATCGGCTGGTTACTGACCAGATGCAGAACTTCAGAATTGGTATTAACCTTGACACCACCCATGCAGTAGTGAACTTTCGGCCACATACGCACTGCGTACCATGGGCCCTTGTCCAGCACTATGGCTTCCTGCATTGGTCGACCAAACTCTTTGTCATCACCGCTCTTGACCGCTTCGTTCCAACGGGCCACCTGCGCCTTGAGCTTGTCGGCCGGCATACCATAAGCCTTGGCCAGCTCATCCAAGGTATCGGCCTTGGTGATCACCTTGTACTTGATGCCCCAATCCAAAGTTTGGGCATTCTTGGCGCCTTCGGCATTGGTAAAGCCAATGGGATACACAGGGTTGTTGTGCTCATCTCTGCGGGTCATGATGGCATCGGCACGCGCCTTACGGTCGGCCAACTCATTAAAGAAACGCTCACCGGTGCGCACATCCACTACTATGCCGTGAGGATAAGTGGCAATGGTGTTGAACTGGGATGCAGTTCCAAAACCTTTCTCATCGGGTGATGCCCACGGACCCAATTGGATTTGATCCAGATGGATAGGGTTGGCACCCAGAAGCATCATCTGCTTCAGTGCTTCAGATGTGGCACCCGGATGGTTGGTTGAGTCCAGGTCATTGTTCAGCTCAGGCAGCTGCATCATGCGATATTCGATATCCCGACCAAAGCCGCCGGTCGCCATGATCACCCCTTTGCGGGCACCTATGGTGCGTATCTTACCTGTCCGCTCCCTTGGGAAATAATAACCTTCACGAACCTCGACCCCGATCACGCGGCCTTCATCATCTCGGATAAAAGATTCGAGCTTGGTTTGATTTTTCATGATCACGCCTTTGGCGCGGGCAGCCTTGACCAGCGGACGTATGATACCGGCGCCGGAGCTTTCAACTGTCTGCAGTACCCGCTGCACACTGTGACCACCGAAATGCTGTACGAAAGGCTTCCACTTGACGCCATAATCTATCAGCCACTGGCAAGATTCCGCCGTGCCGTTACATACCAGCTTGAGCATCTCAACATCATTCATGCCTCGACCTGCGCGCAACATGTCGGCGACCATGGCATCAACTGAATCTTCAATACCGGCCTGCTTTTGCAACGGAGAACCGGCAACCGCCATGGCACCACCGTTAATGGTTGAGTTGCCGCCAAAAACAGGCATCTTGTCGATAACCATTACGCTGACGCCGGCTTCCCGGGCCTGCAGCGCCGCAGCCATACCGGCAAAGCCACTGCCGACTACCAATACGTCTACCAGTTCATCAAAGGATTCCGGCGCCTGTTCGCGGCACTGGGCCATGGCACCATTGCTGACAGCCATCCCCACCCCGGTCACTGCCAGAGCGGCGCCGCCTTTGAGCAACTGACGACGACTACTGTCTATTTTCTGTTTTTCTGTCATGTACTTATTTTCCTTTCATGCAGGGAAAGAACTTCAGTCAACCAGTTGCACCGGCCATGCCAACTAACCAAAAAGAGGTGCTCAGGGGGAGATTTATGATTACGGCCACAGAATCACGAAATATAAAGATCTACAATCACGAAACTTCGCGGTTTATTTGAAATATCAATGGAAAAACACTTTTATTACGAGTGTACCAGGCGGCTCTGCAGTAGCCTGCAGTTGGAAACCTCGCTTAAGCACTACTTCGACTATGTACGTGACTCAGTGCCACTCGACGGCCTATTCATTAACATTTATCGAAAAGAATTCAATGAAATACAATTTATCGCCCAGGCAAGCGAAACGCAGGCAAGTACCCTCGATATCCAGGTATCCCTCCCTGAGGGACTGGCCAAAACACTGGAAGATCCCGATAGGCCCAGGGTGAGGATTGTTAACGACATTGATCATGATCCCGTGACATCCCAGGCTGCCCCTAAGGTGATCCCCGGGATCCGCTCACTGATCATTTTACGTATGTCGATGGAAGATACCCATTTGGGCATAGTAGGCTTTTACTCCAAGAGCGTCGGCACTTTCCGTCCCCGCCACGCAGATATGCTGGCGCCGCAGATGAGTACCTTTGCCCTGATCACCGCCCTCAATCTCAGAGGTCGTAATCTGCTGCTGGAAAATCAGGCGCTGGCAAAACAAAACGTTAGCCTCAAACGCACTCTTGATGTACAAAACGGTGTGGTCGGTGCCAATTCAGGGCTAAAGCAGGTGATGCAACAGGTGCAATCCATCGCCCACCTCAACACCACAGTATTGATGCTGGGGGAAACCGGTTGCGGTAAAGAAGTGATCGCCAACGCCATTCATGAACTCTCGGCCAGAGTCGGCAAACCCTTTGTCAAAGTCAACTGCGGCGCCATTCCTGAAACCCTGATCGACTCTGAGTTGTTCGGCTATGAAAAAGGCGCCTTTACCGGCGCCGAGTCGCGCAAGGCCGGTTACTTTGAACAAGCCAATGGCGGCACCATCTTCCTCGATGAGATTGGTGAACTGCCACTCTCGGCTCAGGTGAGATTGCTCAGGGTACTGCAAAACAGCACCATCACCAGGGTCGGCGGCCATGAACAGGTGCATTTGGATATCAGGGTGATTGCCGCGACTCACAGACACCTGCAAGCCATGGTGCATCAGGGGGATTTTCGCGAGGATCTCTGGTACCGACTGGCAGTATTCCCGATTGATATCCCTTCTCTGCGCCAACGAAGGACAGATATTCCGCTATTGGTGCAGCATTTCATTGAACAGCTGAGCGCCCGATTCCAGTTGCTCAAACTCCCCTGCATCCGCCCTGAGCAGTTGGCCATTCTCAGCCAGTACAATTGGCCCGGTAATGTCCGGGAGCTGATCAATGTGCTGGAGCGGGCCATCATTCAAAACCCGGCCGGACCACTGGACTTCAGTTTCCTGGCGCCGCAAACCGAAGCCGTGGCCACTGCCAGCGGCCAGACCATAGTGGTCGACCCCAGTCATGCGGGCAATCAACTGGTACCATTGGAAACCATGACCCGTAAATACATAGAGCACGCCCTTAAAGTGACCGGCGGCAAACTCTACGGCCCCGGCGGCGCTGCCGAGCTGTTGGATATCAACCCCAATACGCTGCGCAGCAAAATGAAAAAACTGGGAATTGTGTAATCGACAACTCAAAAATAATAAGGCCGAAAGTCATCTCTTTCGGCCTTATTGGTTTAATAGATCAAAATGCGTAATTGACGGCAACACTGTATTCCAAACCATCGTTGGGCGCAGTGCCCCAACTTTGGTAATGCGTCAACTGCAGTTTCAGGTTCAGATCTTTGACTAATGAACCGGAGATCGCTGCAAACAACTGATGCCCATAATCGTCGTCATAACCAAATACCGCCGCATGCTCGCGGTCACGCCCAAAAGCCGCAGTATAATCCAGGTTTAATTTCCAGCCCTTGGGAAACACTGGCAAGTCGTAATAACTGTTGCCATTGAGCACCACGCCGGATAACCCTGAGTAATCCCTGTCGGTCAGATTGGACTGGCTTACGCTATAGTGCCCCGCCAGCCCCAGATTAAAACGCAGCGAGCCGTAATCAAAATGCTGTTTTAATCCCAAATAGAAATTATCTTCGGTCAAATGTTTATGAGTACCGAGAAAATTTTGTAACCATAAGGCGGTACGCTCTTCATTAAGGCGATAATGCCAAATGGTCAAAGATTTAAATGCAACCCGTTTATCGGCGACGGCTTTAGCCGGGTTCTCCACCTTCAATAGTTGATAAAAGGTGTTATGTTCATCACGATTAAAATAGCTCAAAGCCACAAAAGGTTGGTTGAAAGCGCCGCGATTGTCGCTACGGGTATCCCCGGAAAACCCCAGGTAACCAATTTCCACACGAGTAGATGCCGCGGCGGCACCAGTCTCTCCCAATGCCAACAAGCTAAATAATGCCGTTAACCACAGACCTTTACTCACTGTCATAGTTTCGCTTGTTCTCCTTTCGAATCAAGGCAACAAAAGTGAAAAAAAGGCCACCCTAAGGTGGCCTGTGCAGGGAAATACTGGGAGCCCCTTAGAAGAAGTAACGGATACCTACCGCATAGTTGTTGTCCTGCAGATCTTCCCAGGACTTGTCATCCATGCTGCTGAAGTCAATCTTGGCTTCGGCATACATCACAGTGTCACGGCTGTAACGGTAGTGCAGACCCAGAACTGCAAATTGGCGGGTCCAGTCGCCTTGGATGGCGGTGTTGGCATCAGTATCCAGATCCTGATAGCTCAACAGGAATGAAGGAACAAAGCCGTTGTCATACTGGTAAGCAACGATGAATTCTCCACCGGTAGAATCGTACAGGTTGCCACCAACCAGTTCGTTTTGCTTGCTCTTGTGAGCGTTGAAGCCAACGTACAGACCATCTGCTTCGCGGCCTGGAGCATACTGGTAGAAGCTGCCGTACTGGGCACCGATACCGACGATCTGGTTGGTATCATCAACGGCGACACCGGCCAGGTTGCCTTCAAAGTCACCACGGTTGAAACCGGCCAACACCTTGAACTTATCGGTTACATAGTAAGTCACGCTGGCACCATAGCTGGAGTCAAAGCTCAGCTCAGAGCCATCATTGAGCGCCACGCCGTTTTCGTCAAACAGGGCAACATCGTCATTTTGCTTGGAAGCGTACTGCAGGGCGATATGCAATTTACCGAAGAAGGTGTTGCGATACTGGAAGGCAGCATCGGCGCGACCGGCACCAGTCAGGCCGCCGTCACCAAAGGTGTAGGCACCCACAGACCAACCAGTGAAGGCATCCAGGATATCTGTGGTATAAGCCACATCATAATATGCCCCCCACTGCTTACCGAAAGTCAGAGTCCCCCACTTGTCGTGAGCCATACCCACATAACCCAAGCGGTTGAACAAGAAGTCACTGTTCTTCTCGGCACGCATCTGACCACCGCCCTGGCCTTGGGTGTAGATCAGGCCGTCATCACTGGTCACCATGTTGATGCCCCACTCAGTGTGGGCAAAGGCGCGCCAGCCATTGCGTTCCTGACGATCAAAACGGAAACCTACGCGAGAGAAATTATCGATAACAGAGGTTTCATGACCATCATTGAAGGCAGCAAAACCCAGCCAGCCGATCATGTTTACACTGTTGGTCTGATCTTTATACAGCTCCACAGCCTGGGAAGCGCCACTCGCCAGCATAGCCGGGATCACAAGTGCCAGGATCTTCTTGTTCATATTCATTACCCTTTTATAAGTAAAACGCGTTTAATACGCTGATTTATTAGACATATTTATATGTGTTACTCGAGGGCTGCAGTTTGCGTGCCAGCTGTAAAAAAGCCAATTCCAGCCCCTGGTTTCCTGCGCTGGATCGACAAATCGTGAAATATCGTGATTGGAAAGCGTTAAATGCCGTGAGAAGAATTAAATATCGTTGTAACAAGCGAACTGTTTCTGCAGCAAAAGGAATGCATGCGTATCGACAAGGGCAGAATCAAATACCTTGATAACAAACATTAACAGATTGATTTTTAAACAATTATATTGAATTTAGTTAAAGTGTTTGCGAATATTTGATCTAGCAGGAACCGGTAAAAAGATTGATAAAACCGCCTGGAACAGAAAATAAAATTACTTTATTAAGATGTTGATTTTTTTAAAACTTTAAATACACTCAGGTGAGATTTGCAACCCAAGCCAACTCTATTGCATTATGGTGCAGTCAATAGCTGACACTTGGAGGGAATATGGAAAGCCTGCAACATCTGCCCGCCGAAATACTGTTGGGCATAGTCAATGAGAAACTGAGGCTAAGTTGCCCGGACAAAGATGCACTTTATTACGAGCTTGACCTGTCACCTACCCTGCTCGAGCATAAGCTCAGGGCGCTGGGATACGAGTACCATCCCCTGTCCAACCAATACCGACGCTTGACATAATCGCCAGTCCTCAGGAAGTTGCGGACTGGGCTTTGGTTTTGCTCTTGGTCGCTGAGCGATAGTTGCGCTTGGCGGTGCCAGTCTTAACGCCAGTGCCCTTCTTGATGCTTGCGCCCTTGGAGGCACCGGCCTTAGCGGCATAAGCGCCCCCTCGGCGTTTACGTCCTTTGAAGCCTGTACTTTTCACGCCGCTCAAGGCCGTAGGCAGTTGTGCCTTGGCCTGCTCAATAAGCTCGCCCAATTTAGCCGTCAAGGGCTGCATAAAAGCCTGATATTTAAGTTCACGGCGACAAATCGCATCCAGGCTACTTTCCCACAGCGCCGTCATATCCGGCGTGGTGGCCACTTCGGGCAGGCTTTGAATAAGCCCGCTGCCGGCCTCGGTAGCCAAAATACTCTTGCCCTGACGTTTCAAAAAGCCACGTTTAAACAAGAGTTCAATGATCCCGGCGCGGGTTGCTTCTGTCCCCAGCCCATCGGTTTCCTTGAGAATTTTGCGGATCTCAGTGTCTTTCACATAGCGGCTTATGCCTGTCATCGCCGCCAGCAGTGTGGCATCGGTAAAATGCTTGGGCGCCTGGGTCATCTTCTCCACTAATTCACCCTTGAGGCAATCCAGCATCTGCCCCTGAGTCAGCTCAGGCAAAACAGTTTGAATATCTTCCGCTTCATCGTCGGCTTTTTGTTTGCCAAACAATTGCTTCCAACCCTGTTTTAATGGCTGTTTGGCCTTAGCCACGAAGCAACCTCCGGCAATGTCGATCACAACGCGGGTTTCAAGGTATTCATAATTGGGGTAAAACTGCGCCAAATACTGACGGGCAATCTGCAAATACACCTGACGCTCACGCTGTGACAACACACCGAGGTTAGCCGTCTTTTCCGTAGGCACTATTGCATGATGGGCATCTACCTTGGCATCGTTCCAGGCCTTGGACTTAAGGGCGGGATTAGGCGCTTCACAGCCTTGCAGCAGCTCTGCTGCCCCTTGGGTAATAGCATTCAAGACTACCGGGGCCAGCTGTAACTGCGCCTTGGGCAAATGGCGGCTATCGGATCGCGGATAGGTTATCAATTTATGCCGTTCATACAGAGACTGCGCCGTATCCAGCACCTCTTTGGCGCTCATGCCGAAGCGTTTGGCACAATCAATCTGCAGCGCCGATAGACTATAGAGCAAAGGCGGCGCCTGGTGTCTTTGCTTGCGCTCCAGCTCATCTACCCGGCCGGGTTGGCCGGTGATCCTGCCGACTACATTCATTGCCAAACCGCGGGAGAGCACCCGCCCCTCCTCATCCATCCAAGGTTGACAGGCCTCACTGGGCTGCCAGCGGGCGCTGAAACAGCTGCCCTCTTGGGTGCTAAGATGGGCCAGCACTTCATAAAAAGGTTTGGGCACAAAGGCGGCGATTTCCTGATCGCGCCGGACAACCAAACCAAGCACAGGAGTTTGCACCCGACCGACCGAAAGCACGCCCTGATAGCCCACCTTGCGCCCCTGCAGGGTATAGGCACGGGTCATATTCATGCCGTAGAGCCAATCTGCTCGGCTGCGTGCCAGTGCCGAAGTCGACAATGGCACAAACTCGCGGTTGCTGCGCATCTGTCCCAGGGCGCGTTTTACCGCCTGCGGGTTGAGGTCGCTTATCAACAAGCGTTTGACCGCCGCCAGCTTATCGCCCTTGACCCCAAGGTGAGCAATCACTTCATCTACCAACAACTGTCCTTCCCGATCCGGATCGCCGGCATTGACCAGCTCACTGGCCTGCT
Source organism: Shewanella sp. ECSMB14102 (assembly GCF_000813075.1). Classification (NCBI taxonomy): domain Bacteria; kingdom Pseudomonadati; phylum Pseudomonadota; class Gammaproteobacteria; order Alteromonadales; family Shewanellaceae; genus Shewanella; species Shewanella sp. ECSMB14102. The sequence goes on along the minus strand of NZ_JWGX01000002.1, from coordinate 99,126 downwards.
TGACCAATTTACGCAAGACACTAAGTTGCCCGCGACTGCTGGCTTTGGGTTTAACCTGCCAATCGGACGGGACAATAGGCAGATGCTCCAACTGCCAGGACTTGTAGGCGGGATCGTAGGCATCCGGCTCAACTTGCTCCAGCAGATGACCTATACACCAGGAAACACAATCACCATTGCCAAGCTCGATATAGCCCTCATGTTTGCGATGGGGTTTAGGGAGCACCTCGGCGATGGCGCGCCCAAGGCTGGGCTTTTCGGCGATATAGAGGATCATCCACTGCGTCCTTTGACTGTCACTGAACAGTATTACTGGATAAAATTACAGTGATTTTAGCCAAGTCAGCTTGAGGCTGCAAATTATCCTTCATATGCTTCCCTATGGTAACTCCGGAGCCGTAGTTCTTGGTTTGAAGCCGCGCTGTTTAACGCAACTTTGCTCCGATACTTATTATCTGAATTCCTGCTTCCCTAATCGCTATACCCTCTCGGACTAATTGAGAATTTCTATTTGTACTTAGTAGCGAATGCTATTATAGTATATCCATTAGAAAAATCTTATTGACAAAATCCTGATGCAAGTAAGAAACGCTATATGACTGAACAGACAACTGTAGTTGCGATGCCAGGTCTAAATGAAGCAGCTCCGCCTTTCACCGCAAAAACCACCCCGGGTACGCTTAGCCTGGAAGACTCCAAAGGTAAATGGTTGGTTCTTTTCTCTGATCCGGCAGACTTTACCCCGGTATGTACCACTGAATTTATGGCGTTTACTCAGGCAAGTGCAGATTTTACAGCTCTTAATTGTGAACCGATGGGGCTGTCTATCGAAGGTATTCATGCACACATCGCATGGGCTCGTAGCATTAAAGATAACTTGGGTGTTGAAATTAACTTCCCGATTATTGCTGACCTAAATATAAAATTGCTGGTGCTTACGGCATGGTTCAGCCAGGTGCGAGTAATACTTCTGCGGTTCGTGCCACTTTTGTTATCGACCCTGAAGCCGTACTCCGCGCAATGCTTTACTACCCAATGAGCAATGGCCGTTCTGTGGCAGAAATTTTAGGTCTAGCTGAAGCACTACAAACTAGCGATGCAAACGTATGTGCAACTCCAGAAAGCTGGATCCCAGGCAATGAAGTGATTGTTCCACCACCGGCAACCACTCAAGAAGCCGAAGTACTTAAAGTTCAAGGTTATAACTAGGTTGACTGGTGCTTCAGTAAAAAAGCTGTAATCCGCAAACCATGCGAGTTGCTATGTAAACGGATGCTATCCGGCCCACGTGACGTTAATCATCTTTTATGGAATCAAGGAGGAAATATGACCCCCAGCGTTTACGAATTTTTCGATCCGAAAACATTCACCTACAGCTATGTAGTCGTAGATCCAAACAGCCAGCAATGTGCCGTTATCGATTCGGTACTAGACTACGACCCCGCTTCAGGCAGGACTTCTTACGAAACAGCAGATAAACTGATTGAGTTTGTAACGAAAAGTGGCTTAAAGGTCGAGTGGATCCTTGAAACTCATGTTCATGCTGATCATCTAAGTGCGGCCCCCTATATCAAGCAGAAACTTGGTGGCGAACTGGGTATTGGTGAAAAAATCACTGTGATACAAGATACGTTCGGCAAGCTATTTAATGCCGGTAGTGATTTCGCGATGGACGGCAGTCAGTTTGATCATTTGTTTGCCGATCAAGAGACTTTTACTCTTGGTAATATTGAAGCGCACGCAATTCATACTCCGGGCCACACTCCTGCCTGTATGGCTTATGTGATTGGTAACTGCGTATTTGTTGGCGACACTTTATTTATGCCCGATTACGGCACCGCCCGTTGCGATTTCCCCGGAGGAGATGCAGCAACCCTCTATCGCTCAATTCAGAAATTGTTCGCTCTGCCTGATGAAACACGCGTCTTTATGTGTCATGACTACAAAGCACCAAATCGCGAAGAGTACCTGTTTGAAACTACGATTGGTGATGAACGCCTATACAATATTCACGTCAAACAGAATATTTCTGAGCAGCAATTTGTTGAGATGCGCAGAGGACGTGATGCCACACTGAATATGCCAACCCTGATTTTGCCTTCGGTTCAGGTCAATATGCGTGCCGGAGAGTTACCACCGGAAGAAGATAATGGTGTGCGCTATCTGAAAATACCATTGAATAAAGTCTGAAACTGAGTTGCGATTATGCTAATACCAATCTATTTAACGGAATCAATTACCGTTTCACCACAAATTTTACCCAGCGACATACCACGTCTGGCATCAATGGGATTTAAGTCGATCATCAATAACCGTCCAGATGGGGAAGAAAATGATCAGCCCCTGAATAGAGAAATTGAACGACTGGCTAAAGAACAGGGGATGACCTATTTTCACCTGCCGGTTATTTCCGGAAATATTACTCAGGATCAGGGAAAGCAGTTTGGTCAGTTCTTTATGCACGCCCCTAAACCTATTTTGGCTTTCTGTCGCACGGGAACACGTTGCAGCGCACTCTGGTCGATGAGCTGCACCGAATTGGGTTCATTTGATCGACGTATTGCCCAAGCTACCAAAATGGGTTTTGATCTTAGTTGGGTTAAGCAACCCGATTAACCGAATTCACACATTGGTTAGGATAGCCAAAGCATGAAAAATTCTTGGTTAGAATGGTTGCCGATATCATCTTGGTTGCCTGATTATTCGCGTCATGACGCCACGAAAGATGGCTTAGCTGCTATTATCGTGACTTTGATGCTTATCCCACAAAGCCTTGCATACGCGATGGTTGCTGGTCTGCCCCCCGTTGTTGGTCTGTACGCCAGTATCCTGCCGCTGATTGTTTATACTATGCTTGGCACCAGTAAAACACTGGCCGTGGGCCCGGTAGCGGTGATCTCGCTAATGACCGCAGAGGCCATTGCTCCACTGTTTGAAACTGGTAGCCAGGGTTATATCACCGCCGCTGCAACCTTGGCATTTCTTTCCGGTATCGTGCTATTGCTGATGTCGGTACTAAGACTGGGATTTCTGACCACATTTTTAAGCCATCCGGTGCTTTCTGGCTTTATGACTGCTTCTGGTATTCTTATCTCTATTGGCCAGCTTAAACATATTTTTGGCTTGCCACTGCATGGGGAAAATGTGCTGCAGCGCGTGGCTAATCTGATTCTTGCGTTACCCCAAACTAATCTCTATACCCTGATGATTGGGGCATTCAGTTTGATTGCCCTTATCTATGCACGCAAAAGCCTCAAACCCAATTTAATCAAACTAGGACTTTCATCAGAACTGGCAGGTCATGCAATCAAACTGGCTCCTGTGATAGTGATGATATTGAGTATTGTGCTAGTAGCCCTATTTGATCTGGACAAAAAAGGCGTCAGCGTAGTTGGCCAGATCCCAAGCGGTTTGCCTAGCTTTTCACTGCCTTCGCTCGACCTCGCACTAATCGGAGACCTGCTTCCAGCCTCAATTCTGCTGAGTGTTATCGGTTTCGTCGAGTCAGCTTCAGTTGGGCAGACATTAGCGGCGAAACGTCGCCAGAGAATTGAGCCGAATCAGGAGCTGATTGCCTTAAGTGGTGCCAACATCGCATCAGCTATTAATGGGGGATTTCCAGTTACAGGTGGTCTGTCGCGCTCAGTCGTTAATTATGATGCTGGCGCTGAAACGCCAATGGCGGGGACATTTACCGCAATTGGAATCGGCATTACCGTACTTTACTTCACCCCGCTGTTTACCTATTTGCCACATGCGGTGTTAGCGGCAACTATTATCGTTGCTGTATCGGCACTGATTGATGTGCAAGCCATTATCCATACCTGGAAAAGTGCCAAGAGTGATGCCATCGCCATGTTTCTCACCATTATCGGTGTACTGGCATTTAATGTTGAGATTGGCGTATTAGCGGGACTGGCTACATCTCTAGCGCTATTTCTATGGCGCACCAGTCGGCCACATATTGCAGTGGTTGGTTTAATCGAGGGAAGCCAACATTTTCGCAACATTCTTCGTTTTAATGTAATCCAAAGTAAAACGGTACTCAGCCTGCGGATTGACGAAAGCTTATATTTTGCCAATGCTCGTTATCTGGAAGATCAGATAATGGAATATTTGCAACAGTATCCTAAAACCCAACATCTGGTATTGATGTTATCCGGGGTAAACACAGTCGATGCCAGTGCGCTGGAAAGCTTGACGTTAATTCACGACCGCCTGAAAGATTCCGATATTCAACTACACTTATCAGAAGTTAAAGGCCCGGTCATGGATAATATTAAAAAATCGGACTTCTTTGAACACTTCAAAGGCAAAGTTTATATTAGTCAGTATGAAGCGATAATTGATCTGGATAGTTCGATAGTTCACTAACTTATTAGCTTAAAAAATACTGCAAACCTCTAATGCCGAACAGTTCCATTATTATATCAAAAAGGGGATTACATCTATCCGATGTAATCCCCCAAGCTCATATGAGCACTACCATGTATACTAGGAACAATGCGAAAATTAGTCTTACTATTGAAATAAAGGTTTAAACATGGGTGTTAAAAACTTATTCCCATATTCACTCAAGTGGTTAGTATCATAATACAGAGAAAGTCCATCCTTACTTCCCATACAACGCCCATTAACGCAAAGGTAAGGCAATGGATTAAGCACTTTAGCACCACAAGCGGCCGCAGCTTTATCCTGTGCTTGCCAAATCAGGGTATGACGTTGCATATAATCTTGATCAGTAATAAAAACATCTTGTAACCCATTGTTAAACATTAAGTTACGATAAACAGTAGTTGGTACATCAACATCCATTTCAGGCAACGGACGAACCAGGTATACCGGACGATATTGACTTAATTGACACACAGTTTCGATCTGTTTCATCACAAAGTCTTTATATACCTCGTCACTAGTCTGTTCAGGATTATCACCAAAGTAGATCACTGGTCTATTTTGGAATTTGTGCCGTTCGTTATAACCAAAAACACTACCTGTTAATCGAGAAATTAAAATTACAGGTATATCACTGGTGGTAGATAAGGTATCAAGCACATGTTGATTAAACAGATCACATTGTGATTTAGGTATATGACTCTTGGCTCCAATTAGGGTTGAGCAGCCATTATAGGTCATCTCCACAACACTTCCTTTGTCTTCAGCAGCTAATACCACACTCGATATCACCGCATTGGCATGGCTATCGCCAACAACCACAGCTTGTACTTTTCCTGTGCCATGTATACAGCTAGATTCGGGAATATCTCGTCCAGGTCCAAGAAGACATTCATTTAATCTAGGGTTACGATCAAATGACCCTTGACTTGCTTTTTCAACTTTTTTAGGTAACCGTCCTTCAACCTCTAAATGTCGTGCGGTTACTGCTAATAACTCAACCAATAATAAAACGCAAAATAATACCCATGTAGCCTTTTTAAAGCTAAGTTGACCTAGGTAATAACTAGAGCGAGTTTCAATAAATCGATACGATAGTTCTCCGAATGCAAACGTAAGCAAGATACCAGCAACAATCCAAGTAGGATTATTTTGCTCCCCCGCATAAGCAAGAAACACGACAATAGGCCAGTGCCATAAATAAAGTGAATAAGAAATCAATCCCACACGTGCGATAAGTGGATTAGCAGTCAAAGGAGACTCTTGACGGTTGGCAGCTAACACCAATACAGCCCCAAGCACCGGCACTAAAGCATATCCTCCAGGCCATGGCGTTGCCTCATTAAAACCGAAGATAGCCATTAGAATTAACGTAAACCCGAGCAACTCTATGACTTTACTGGCCATCTGTCCCAGTTGCTTATGTCTCATCACCCACCAAATAAGTCCACCTGTTACCATCTCCCATGCCCTAAAAGGTAAAAGATAGAATGCCGCACTAGGGTTAGTCTCCACGGCATACACAGACAACATAAAGGAAACCAGCGCAATAGCTAACAAAGAGAGTAATACAGCTTGTTTACCGCGCCAGCGCCAAGCCAACATCAATACCAGTGGCAACAATAAATAAAACTGCCACTCAACTGACAGCGACCAAGAATGAAGCAACCATTTTTCATAAGATGCCGCATCGAAATAACCAGCCTCACTGTAAAGCTTATGATTAGAAATGAATAAAGCCGCACCAACAATATGAGTACCTAATTTTTGATAATCGATCGTTGACAACCAAAACCAACCGAAAACCAATAATGCTACACATAATACGGCCAATACGGGAAAAATTCGTTTGGCTCTTGCAAACATAAAACGGCTATAGGAGAAACTGTTACTTTCTAAGCCTGTCACTATTATTTTTGTCATTAACAGACCCGAAATAACAAAAAAAATATCGACTCCTACAAACCCTCCAGCAAATCCTAGCACCTTAAAATGAAATAAAATAACTGCAACAACAGCCCAAGCTCTTAGTCCGTTAATGTCATAACGAAACTTTTTAGGCAATACAACCGACATATATAAGCATTTCCTACAACACGCCCTTTGAGGCAAGAAAGCCAGCAATTGTATACCTAAACCTTGGCTAACGGCAGCGACTCATATTGAACTATTGGAAATCAACGCAAAAAAAGACAACTCAAGTGAATAGATTATATAGTTCACACAATATTGTTGCGGTATTACTAGTTAAGGAAGGCAATGGTCGCAGATTTTTGATCTGCACCAGCAATATGGCCACAGTCAGAAGCTTGACTCCTCGGAAGAATAAGTCAGCGCGCCTCTGATCCAAGCCTTTAAAAAAACAGCAAGGCCGGTTCAATGAACCGGCCTTGTTTATTGTGATTTTTTTACTTGGTGTTAAACCAAGCTCGCCATAAAAGACTTAGGCTTCAATGCCTTTGCTGGCCAGGAACTCATCATAAGTGCCCTTGAAGTCGCTCACGCCATCAGCGCTTATCTCTATGATACGGTTGGCCAGAGATGACACGAAGGCGCGGTCATGGCTGACAAACAGCAAGGTGCCTTCATAGAGCTCGAGGGCGTTGTTCAGCGACTCAATCGATTCCATATCCAGGTGGTTGGTTGGTTCGTCCATCACCAGAATATTGGGCTTTTGCAGCATCAGCTTGCCAAACAGCATACGACCCTGCTCACCACCGGACAGTACCTTGACAGATTTCTTGATGTCGTCGGCGCTGAACAGCATACGGCCCAGCACTGAACGCACCGCCTGATCGTCATCGCCTTCCAGACGCCACTGACCCATCCAGTCGAACAGGTTCATATCATTTTCAAAGTCGCTGGCATGATCCTGGGCGTAGTAGCCGATACGATGGTTTTCAGACCATTGAATGGTACCACTCTTTTGTGGCAACTCGTGGATCAGAGTACGCAGCAAGGTGGTCTTACCCACACCGTTTTCACCCAGAATAGCGATACGCTCGCCCACTTCTGCGATAAAGTTCACATCCTTGAACAGCAGCTCATCGTAACCATTGCTCATGTTCTCAACAATCAAAGCGTTACGGAACAGTTTCTTCTCCTGCTCGAAACGAATGTAGGGGTTAACCCGGCTGGAGGCCTTGATCTCATCCAGCTTGATCTTGTCGATTTGACGGGCACGGGATGTGGCCTGCTTGGCCTTGGAAGCGTTGGCAGAGAAGCGCGCCACGAAGGTTTGCAGCTCGGCAATCTGTGCCTTCTTCTTGGCGTTTTCAGCCACCAGGCGCTCGCGGGCCTGTGAGGCGGCTGTCATGTATTCATCATAGTTGCCCGGATAGACCCGCAGCTCACCATAGTCCAGATCCGCCATATGGGTACAGACAGAGTTGAGGAAGTATCTGTCGTGGGAAATGATGATCATGGTGCTGTTACGCTGGTTAAGCATCTCCTGCAGCCAGCGAATGGTATCGATATCCAAGTTGTTGGTCGGTTCGTCGAGCAGCAATACATCGGGATCAGAGAACAAGGCCTGTGCCAGCAGCACCCTGAGTTTCCAACCCGGTGCCACTTCACTCATAGGGCCAAAATGTTGCTCCAGCGGAATACCCACCCCGAGCAGTAACTCACCGGCGCGGCTTTCTGCGGTATAACCGTCCATTTCGGCAAACTGCATCTCAAGATCGGCCACTTTAATGCCGTCTTCTTCGCTCATTTCCGGTAAGGAGTAGATGCGATCGCGCTCCTGCTTCACCGCCCACAGCTCTTTGTGGCCCATGATCACTGTGTCGATAACGCTGTGCTCTTCATAGGCGAACTGATCCTGGTTCAGCTTACCCAGACGCTCGTTGGGATCCAGCGAAACATTACCCGAGGTTGGCTCCAACTCACCGGAAAGGATCTTCATAAAAGTAGACTTACCGCAGCCATTGGCGCCGATAAGGCCGTATCTGTTGCCTTCGCCGAATTTAACCGAGATGTTTTCAAACAGCGGCTTGGCGCCAAACTGCATGGTGATGTTAGCTGTCGTTATCACTGTATGATTCCAAAATATCCAGATGCGGGACCGGGCTATGTAAAGCCGCGTCCAAGAGCCCAAGGCCTATGATTGGCCGGGTAAATAAAGCCGGGCACTATAACATTCCTGCGTGAATTATCAACCAAACTCGCGGTCGATCATCGAGATAAAAAAGTGCAACCAGCTGTTTATAAAAGACTTTAAAAATCTTCTGCAAGCAGATTAAAAATCCAGATCGCGGCCACACACCAAGGTAGTTTCCGTCTTGTTTGTTGCAAAAGTGCTGTAACAGCCAAGTTCGGGGCGCAAAATATCCGCCGGCAAGGCATATCCCGGCTCACCATTGATAGTGATGCTCTCGCTGTCCTCGGTGTAATCCGTGCTCAGCGTGGTGCCATCGGCCAACTGCCAGCGACTGAGAAATGAGTGCACATTGGCACAAACCGTGATTTCACACTCCAGGGTCTTTTGGCTGTCGCCCTTGATCACTATGCACTGAGTGCTTTTCACGCCGCAGCCCGCCTGAGCAGGTACAGAGACGGCACTAAGCAGTAAGGCGCCGCCTAGCAGACTCAGCTTAGCTGCCGCGGTGAATTTTCTGGATTGCATTTTCCGGCTCCTTCCCCATTCCTTTTCTCCTTTCCCATTTCTTTTCTTATTCCCTGTTGTCCTTGCTGTGACTCGCTTGGCCCGCGATATCCAGCCCCAAGCTTATATTGACCAAAGGCTCTTTAGACTAAAGGCTCTAACTGGCTAAGGCCGTGACCGCAGGCTCTCTTTTCGGCAGGCATTATTGCTGAGCAAAGGCAAACCCCTTATTTAAACAGGAAAAACAAGGCGATAAAACAAGAAAAAGCCGGGGCAATTTCCCCGGCTCGAACGCTGAAAAAGCTTAATCCAAAGACTGACGCCGCAAGCGGTTGGCGTTGGTCACCACAGTCAAGGAAGACAGCGCCATTGCCGCGCCGGCCACCACAGGGCTCAGCAAGATCCCTGTCAGCGGGTACAGCACCCCGGCAGCAATCGGGATCCCCAGAGTGTTATAGATAAAGGCGCCGAACAGGTTCTGCTTGATGTTGCCAAGCGTCGCCCGCGACAGGGCAAATGCCCCGGCCAAGCTGCCCAGCCTTGGGTTAAGCAAGGTCAGGTCGGCGCTCTCTATGGCAATCTCTGTGCCCGAGCCCATGGCAATGCCGACATCGGCGGCCATCAGCGCCGGGGCGTCATTGATCCCATCACCGACCATGGCCACCACTTCACCCTGCGCTTGAAACTTACTGACCCAGGATTGCTTTTCATCCGGTAACACCCCGGCGATGACTTCCTCTATCCCCACCTGACGCGCCACGGCTTCGGCGGTGACCTGGTTATCACCACTGAGCAATACCAAGCGCTTGCCCTGGGCCTTGAGCGCGGCCATGGCTTCTTTGGCATCGGCTTTGATTGGATCACTGATCCCCACCAGCGCCAGCAGCTGATTATCTCGGGCCACCAGCACCTGGGTGTGTCCAAGCGCCGCCCCCTGCTCCAGCCTTGCCTGATGCGCCTCGGTCAGCCTAATGCCCAGTGCGTCCATTAGCTTGCTGTTGCCGACCGCCCACTGCCGGCCTTCAAACTGACCCAGCAGACCTTGCCCCTGACGATAGTCAAACCCCTGCGGTTCACTCAGCACAACCTCTTTGGCTTTGGCGGCATCCAGCAGCGCCGCCGCCAAGGGGTGGCCTGAGTGTTGCTCAAGGCTCGCCACGGCACGCAGCAGCTCGCGCTCATCAAAGGCATCATCGAAAATATCCACCTGAGTGACGGCGGGCTTACCTTCTGTGATGGTGCCGGTTTTATCCAGCACCACACAGCTGACCTTGCTGGCGGTTTGCAGCGCCTCACCGTTTTTCACCAACACCCCCATGGAAGCGGCGCGGCCGACAGATACCATGATGGACATAGGCGTCGCCAGCCCCAAGGCGCAAGGACAGGCGATAATCAGTACACTGGTCAGCACCACCAGCGCATGGGACAGCGCGGGCTCAGGACCGGCAAAATACCAGATGATGGCCGCCAGCAGCGCAATAACCACCACCACAGGCACAAACACGGCGGCTATCTTGTCTGTCAATCGCCCTATGGGCATCTTGGAGGTCTGGGCCTCCTGAACCAGGGCGATAATCTTCGCCAGGCGGGTATCGGCAGGCCCGGCAGTAACTTGGTAAATAAGGCTGCCGTTACCATTAACTGTGCCGGCGCTCAGACTGTCGCCCACGGATTTAGCCACAGGAATGGGTTCGCCTGTGAGCATGGACTCATCGAGCAACGAATTGCCTGAAAGCACTTCACCGTCGAGCGCCACTCTGTCACCCGGGCGCAGTCTCAGCTTGTCACCCACCACCAGCGCCGCTATGGCCACGGTTTCATCGCCGTTTTCGGTGATCTTGATAGCCGTATTGCTCTGCAGGCCAATAAGCTTCTGCACCGCTTCACTGGTCTTGCCGCGGGCTCTCAGCTCCAGCGCATGCCCAAGGTTAATCAAGCCAAGGATCATCACACTGGCCTCAAAGTACACATGACGGGTGCCGTCGGGGAAAAAGCCGGGAATAAGCACCACCAGCATGGAGTAAAGCCAGGCCGTGCCCGTACCCAAGGCGATCAACGTATCCATATTGGCACTCTTGGCCTTGAGTGAGCGCCACATACCACTGAAGAAATGCCCCCCTGTGGTGACCAGCAACAACAAGGTCAGCAGCCCCATGGCGCCCCAGATAAGTTGGCTTTGGCTATCGTGGATCATCATGTCACCACCGGCCAGGCCCCAGATCATCAAGGGGATCCCCAGCCCAAGACCGGCAATGGCCTGTCTGATCCGGGTGCGATATTCCCTGGCATCATGCTCGGCCTTGTCGGCCATGGCACTGGCGGCGTCGGTTATTGGCTCGGCGCGATACCCGGCCGAGAGCAGCAGCGCAACGGCTTCAGCCACAGGCAGCCCAGCGGCTACGCTCACCTGCTTGTCGGCCAAGTTGACTCTGGCCTCGACCTCTTTGGCGGCAAAGGCTTTTTCTATCTTGGCCACGCAGCTGGCGCAGCTCATATCCGGCACAAACAGTAGTGTGGGGTTGGCAGGATAAGCCGTGGCGGCCTTGTGCTTGACGGCTTTATCGGCATGGTTGCCAGTTTCAGCTTCAGTTGTAGTTGCGGCCACTGCCGGTTTCGAAGCGTCAGCCTGAGCTTCTGTTTCAGTCTCGGTATCAGCCTCGGTATGCTCATCGCGCCAAGGCTCGGCGGTAAACCCGGCGGCCTTTAACAGTTCGGTCAACTCGGCGGCGGTTTTATGGCTTTTCAGTGCAAGCTGTTTCTGGTTCAGATTGACCGTCACCTCAGCTTCATCGCTGAGCGCCTTACGAATACTGGCCTCACAATGGCCACAGGTCATATCGCCAACATAAAAGCGGAAGTTTTCCGGCTCACTTGTATTGCCAGGCGCAAGCGTTTGCGGGGTAAAGCCTGCGCCGGTTATCAATTCGGCCAGTTCGGCCGCGCTCTTGTGACTTTTCACCCGTAGCTGTTTGTCTTTAAGGTCGACTTCTACCTCAAGCTCATCAGCCAGCGCCTTGCGAAGCTTACTCTCACAGTGGCCGCAGTTCATATCGGCAACATGGAAGTTAAAGCTGGCAGGGGTTTCAAGGCTGGGTTCAGGGCTGGGCTCTTGCGCGCTGTCACCGGCACCGGGAGCAGCAATCTTGGCCTGCTCGGCGTCATAACCTGCGTCTTTCAGCCTCGCCAGCGCCGCGGCGGGGGTAAGCTCAGCGCCCGGGGCGAATGTCAGCGTCAACGACTTATCTGCCACCTCGGTAGCGGCTTCTACGCCGGTATCATCGGCGAACAGGGCCTTTATCTTGCGGGCGCAGCCGCCGCACTTCATATTCGCTATGGTGAATTGTATCTGGTCCATTGGAAACTCCCATCAGTGCCCCTCGCAAGCGAGGCTGGCTCAACACTGAGATAAAGGTTAAAGTCTCCAGTAACGGGAGAGTCAAGCCCGGATAATTATCCATAACAGAAAAGGTGCACTGACTCTCAACAATGCGCTTGCGGCGCGACAAAATAGCCCACAAGAGTCCCAACACGGCAGGAGTTCAGCGATGAAAATAGGCGAAGTGGCCAAGGCAACAGGTCTGAGTATCAAGAGTATCCGCTATTACCATGACATAGGCTTGGTTGAGGCCCACAGAGGCGACAATGGGTATCGAGTGTATCGGGCGGCTGAAATCGAGGCGCTCAAGTTTTTGCAGCACTGCCGCGAGCTGGGCTTTACCTTGGATGAATGCCGGGATCTGTTGCAACTGAAACACAATCCCAAGCGCTGCGCCGAGGATGTCAAACGTCTGGCCAAAGGGCACCTGCAGGCGTTGGAAGACAAAATGGCCAGACTGGCGTCGCTGCATGCCCAACTGAGCGAACTGGTATCCCAGTGCCGCGGCGGCAATCAGTCTGAATGCGCCATCATAGATGGCCTGTCCAGCGAAACCAAACAGGCCTGAAGCTATCACTCAACTTGTTGTCCGGGCCGCGCCAAGGCTGCGGCATTGTCCAGCTTCAGTGCCGGTAGTGTGCCCGCCGGGGTGAAATCAAACACCATACCATAGAACACCAGCTCTGATTCCAACGCCAGTATCTTGTTGTGAGGCTGGCGGAAGCCATGTCCTTCTCCCTCTATGCCGATAAATGCTGTGGGCACCCCCTTGTCTTTCAGCGCCTTGTAGATATGCTGCGACTGACTCGGTGGCACCACCTTATCTTCGAGCCCTTGCAACAGCAGCAAAGGTTCGTTGAAGCCCTGCAGGTGGTACAGGGGCGAGCGTTCACGATACACTGCCTTCATTTCCGGGTAAGGGCCTATCAGTTGATCCAGGTATCTTGACTCAAACTTATGGGTTTCCTTACCCAGCACCTCAATATCACTGATCCCGAAATAGCTCACCCCGGCCTTGAACTTATCATGGAAAGCCAAGGCTGAAAGCACGCTCAAGCCACCGGCACTACCGCCGCGAATCGCCAGTTTGTCAGCATTGACCCAGCCTTGGTCAACTAAAAAACCTGCAGCCCAGACAGCATCCTCAACATCTGCCTTGCCCCAGTTGCCATAGAGGCTCTGGCGATATTGGCGGCCAAAGCCGGTACTGCCGCGATAATTGAGTTCAAACACGGCAAAGCCGCGGCTGGTCCAGTATTGAATGGCGCTGTCGTATGCCCTATTTGCGCTGGCGGTCGGCCCACCATGCAACATCATCAAAAGAGGCGGCCGGGTATCCGGCAGAGGTTGGTAATCACCATTTACCGGCGGATAAAAATAGCCGTGAGCCTTGCCTCCCCCCTTGGTGGTGAACTCAACATTGACGGCGCGGGAGATGTATCTGGGATCCAGACCACAAATTTTAGGTGCATACACAAGTTCTGTGCCGCGGCCGGAAACCTTATAGATGCCGCGCTCTGGTGTTGGCCTACTGCCAACGAAATAAACCCCGTCGGCCCCCTGCACCACCTGTTTGATATCGGCAAAGTCAGCAGCCAGCACTTCAATAACCCCGGTCTGCAGATCCAGTCGCAGCAATCCGGCATCCCCTTCCTTGTTGAAGCTGGCTATCAGGGTATTTTCATTTTCAAAGGCGTAAGCGTGCTGCCCCAACTTCCAGGCAGGGCCGCCAATTTCAGCCTTGAGTTGGGTAACCTGTTCGATATCGCCTTTGCCATCAAGCCGATAGAGGTTCCACCAGTTGTCATAGTCGGCAATAAAGTAGAGCACGCCGTTTGGGCTAAACAGGGGTTGCATCAGTGCGCCCTTGCGCTCGGGTGCGATTTGGCGAATGTTAGTCAACTGCCCCTTGCGATTGAGATCCCCAAGCCACAACTGAGTATTATCCCAAGGCATGTTGGGATGTTCCCAGGTGATCCAGGCAAGCTGAGTATTGTCGGCATTGATTGCCGGAGAACTGATAAAGTCGTGCCCATCGACAAAGATATCCCCTTCACCGGAGAAATTCAGGTTAATGGTCACCAAACTGGCCTTGGGCTCACCCGGTTGGCGATGATCTTCCCGAACACAAATAATCCGTGAGCCCTTGGGGTAAGAGATACATTCCCCGTGACGGGTGCCATTGGGAGTCAGAGCCAGCGCCTCCTGATTCGGCGCTATCCGGTAAAACAGCTGATCCTGCCCCTTGGTGACAAACAGGCTCTGACCTATACCGAGAAAATCGCCACCGCCATACTCGTGAACGCGACTGCCAACACCAAAGGCCGGTGCCACCACACTGGTAATGCTGCCATCTTTTTCAAGACGCTTTATCCCCACCTTGCCGCCTTCGGCCGGGCTGGATTCCGAGAAATAAATCGCATCACCGACACTCTGCAGCTCACCTATTGCCGAGGCACTGCCGTAGACTTCGGCGGCCCCCAAAGGCGAGGCCCAGCTGCCATAAGCGGCGCTAATCCTCTGCTCATTGTCGGCAGGCGCTTGTTGCTCCTGCGCAGGTTGACCGCAACCCTGCAGCACGAACACCATCAGCGCTACGGCCAAAATTTGCTTTCCGGGATTGAAAATCATGGTTTCGTTTCCCCCCAACACCCACCCTCAGGCAGATTGAAACTACTACAACTTAAGTCTTGTGTTGTTATTTAAATTTGGCGCAGAACCACTGCAACACCCTGTACTGCTGCAAACTGGATAATCCAAAAAAGATGCAGATCCAAGGTGAAAGCAAATAGTACCAGGTGATGGGTTCAGTAGAGCGACCGCTGAGAAGCAGATAGAAGAATCCGAAATAGATTACCATGACACCCGCAATTCCCACCAACAAAAGCAGGCGCTTAATCTGTTTCTCCAACCAATGCATGGGTGAGTGTCGATACCTCTGGTACTTTTAACTTTTATTAGGGGGGATTGTTCAATCCGAGACAAGAATTGTCAACGTCTGTAATACAAAGCGGACAAGTATCTACCCCTCACCATTGCAGAATGATAACTTTTGCAAGACCCTGGCGCGTTCGCCGGTTTCATCCCGCTCACCGGCCAAATCCTCATAGAAGTACATAAGTTCAGAGAAGATATTCACCAACTTATCGCCGTCGTTCACATAGAGCTGCGGCGCATCATGGCAAAAGAAAATTAACAAACAAGCTGCCCGGTGGAGGAAGAAAACATCATCCCTGCCTTTGTTTGAAACCCGGTAAAGAACAGGGATGATATCTATTTTGGCCTTGATCTCAAGGCATTTAATTACAGGCGGATACCGCCGTCAATTTCAAATACCCGGCCATTGACATAGTCGTTTTCAATGATGAATTTAACTGTCGAGGCGATTTCAGCGGCATCCCCCAGACGGCCGACCGGTACCATTTTCTCCAGGCGCTCCAGCGCTTCCGGTTTCATGGCGGCGGTCATTTCGGTGGCAATAACCCCGGGTGCAACAGCAGCGGCCCGGATCTTGTAGCGCGCCAGCTCCTTGGCCCAGCCCACCGCCATGGCAGCGACACCTGCCTTGGAGGCGGCATAGTTGCTCTGCCCCACATTGCCGGCCCGAGCCAGGCTGGAGATATTGATAATCACCCCTTCCTGACCAGAGCTTATCATGGCGGCGGCGGCTTCACGGCCACAGAGGAAACTGCCGCTCAGGTTTACATTGATAACCGACTGGAACTGCTCCAGCGACATACGGTCTGTCACCTGACCCTCTTTGGCTTTGATCAACATGCCGTCACGCAAAATACCCGCGTTGTTTACCAGCACATTAAGCTGACCAAAATCTTCCAGAATGTACTGAAAGGTTGCCATCACATCTTCTTCATCTGTGATGTCCACCGCATAACCCTGCACTTCGGTCTCACCCAGCAGAGCACAGGCTTGCTCCAGACGGTCCTGATCCACATCGATCAGCGCCAGACGGGCACCGGCTGCGGCCAGCTCCTGCGCCATCGCCAGACCCAGTCCACCGGCTCCACCTGTGATGGCGACTACCTTACCTTTTACATCCATTGGGTTATCCTTATTTCTCTTGCTTGAATTGTTCAAAAATACTGGAAAAATCGCGACGACCATTACCCTTGCGGGCATGATTGACATAGAGGCTGCGCGCCAGTGCGCCCATGGGGGTGCTCGACTGACTGGACAGCGCTGCTTCCTGGGACAGACCGAGGTCCTTAACCATAAGATCCACCATAAACCCGCCCTGATAGTCATTGGACGATGGCACGCTTGGCATCACCCCGGGACAGGGGTTGTATTTCTCCAAGGTCCAGTTGCCGCCGCTCGAAACTTTCATGATATCTGACAGCACCTTGGGATCCAAACCATTATCTATCCCCAGACTCAGCGCCTCGCTGGTACCTACCATCAAGACAGACAACAGCATGTTGTTGCAGATTTTGGCAACCTGACCGGCTCCGGCACTGCCTGCATGGAAAATATTGGCGCCCATGCACTCGAGAACGGGTTTGGCCTTGGCAAAACCTGCGTCGCTGCCGCCGCAGATAAAGGTCAGCGTACCGGCCGCGGCCCCGGCGGTGCCGCCGGAAACCGGCGCATCAACAAACTCAAGCCCTTTGGCGGCCGCCCCAGCCGCCACTGCGCGGGCACTGTCAGCATCTATGGTCGACGAATCGATAAGCAAGGTTCCCTCGGCCACAACATCCAGCAGCCCTTGCTGCTGCTCGCTACCGAGGTACAGACTACGCACATGCTTGCCAGCCGGCAACATGGTTACCACCACATCGGCACCCGCCGCTGCGCCACAGGCGCTCTGGGCAGTTATAGCCCCCTGCTCTGCCAGGCTCTGCATCGCCGCCGGCACCAGATCGAATACCCTAACAGTCATCCCGGCCTTGATCAGGTTGACCGCCATCGGCCCACCCATGTTGCCCAAACCAATAAAAGCCACTGTTGTCATCTGTTTGCTCTCCCTGTTGGAATCTTGTTTGCCGACGCCTTAACCAAAGACACCGGTCAATCTTGCAGTTAGGCCTGTTACAGATCGGCCAATGGGTGTTCATGTTCAAATGGCGACTCGAGCAAGGCAGATACCGCTTCTTGCGGTGCTATCTTGCC
Organism: Shewanella sp. ECSMB14102; assembly: GCF_000813075.1. Taxonomy (NCBI): domain Bacteria; kingdom Pseudomonadati; phylum Pseudomonadota; class Gammaproteobacteria; order Alteromonadales; family Shewanellaceae; genus Shewanella; species Shewanella sp. ECSMB14102. Next base: position 81,622 of record NZ_JWGX01000002.1, on the reverse strand, counting down.
CTTGCCGTAACGCCAGTTGGGATTACGGTCCTTGTCGATAAGCAGCGCCCTGACACCCTCACAAAAATCACCTATGGCGCAGCAGTTGAGGCTGAGACCCAGCTCGAAGCGGAAACAATCCGCCAGGCTCATGTCAGTCCCAAGCCTTGACTGCTCGTAGGCCAGCGCCCAGCTCAGCGGGCTGCCGCTCAGCATGGTGTCACGGGCACGCTGCAACCAGCCCTCTTCGGTTTCCAAGGTCTGCATCTTGACGAGAATTTCCGCCATATCCCCGGTCATCAGCTCATCTATCTGAGCCTGATGGCCCTTCAAGCGACTGCTGCCGGGACGCTCTTCACTCTGGGTTTCCAATTCATTGAGCAGATCATGCAGCTTCTGCTGGTTGAGACTGGTGTTATTGCCCCAGTTAACCGTCGCCATGGCATCGAGCATGCGCTCTTTATCCGTTGAGGCCAGAAAATGATTGCCAATGCCGGTATAACGGGCATCGGCCGCATTCATATTGTAGGCGGTCAGGCCGAGAAACAGCCCAGTTTTACCCGGCATGCGGCCGAGAAAATAGCTGCCGCCGACATCCGGGTAAAGGCCAATGGTGACCTCAGGCATGGCGATGCGCGAGCGCTCGGTCAATACCCTGTGGCTGGCACCTATCATCAGCCCCAGACCACCACCCATCACTATGCCGTCACCCCAAACCAATACAGGCTTACCGAAGGTATGCAGCTGAAAGTCGAGCCGATACTCCTCTTCGAAAAACACCCGGGCTTCCTGGGTGTAACTGCCGGGATTGGCCTGCTGCGCCTGATACAGCGCCCGCACATCACCACCGGCGCAAAAGGCCTTGTCGCCGCTGCCGTCGAGGATCACGCAGGCAATCTGCTCATCCTGTTTCCAGGCAGCCAACTGCTTGGCCAGCAAACGCACCATGTTGAGGTTCAGTGCATTGAGTGCTTTTTCTACATTAAGTGTGGCCACACCAATCAACTTGCCGCTGGCGGTTCCCAGGGTCTGAAATACCACTTCATGACTCATATCAGCGCCTCCTTATGCGTTTTTCCAGTTGGCTGCGCGCTTCTCCAGGAAGGCATTGACCCCTTCTTTCTGATCTTGGGTGTCAAACAGAGCCACAAACAGCTCACGCTCCAGCGGCAGTGCCTGAGCTCTTGGCATATTACGTCCGGCCTGGATCAACTGCTTGCAAACGGTCACGCTCGATGGGCTCTGCTTGGCGGCCTTGGTCGCCAGCGCAATGGCGGCGCTTAGGGCCTCACCCTTACCAACTACCTCTTCGACCAGGCCAATCTCACGGGCCTTGGCGGCATCGATTCGCTCACCGCACAGGATCATCCGCTTGGCCCAGCCCTCACCGACCAGAGCGGTCAGATTCTGGGTGCCGCCGGCGCAAGGCAGCAGGCCAACTGTAGCCTCGGGTAATGCCAGCTGCGCCTGCTCTTCGGCGATACGGATATCACAGGCCAGTGCCACTTCCAAACCGCCGCCCATGGCATAGCCGTTAATGGCGGCAATAGACACACCACGAAAGGCGCTCAGGGTTTCAAATGCTTCGCCAAAACAGCGTGCCATGGTGGCGGCATTGCCTTTATCACCGTCGGCAAACAGCTTGAGATCGGCGCCGGCCGAGAAGAATTTCTCCCCTTCCCCTGTCAGTACCAAGGCATAGATATCGGGATCATTGTTGAGCTCTTCCACCTTGAGGCGCAGTTCATTGAGGCTCTCGGCCGTCCAGGTGTTGGCCGGTGGATTATTGATGGTCAGAACAGCCGTATGGCCTTCGATATGCTCAATCAAAAAAGACATGAATGACTCCTTGCAATTCGGTTAAATGGGTGTGGCCTTAGAGGATCTCGCCGGCATGCTCATCCAGCAGACGGCGGGCGATGATAAGGCGCATAATCTCATTGGTTCCTTCCAGGATCTGGTGTACCCGTACATCACGGAAATGTCGCTCCAGCGGGTATTCGCGGATGTAGCCGTAACCGCCGTGAATTTGCAGCGCGCTGTCACACACGGCAAACCCTATGTCTGTGGCAAAACGCTTGGCCATGGCGCAATAAGCCGTGGCTTCGGGATCGCCGCTGTCCAGCTTAAATGCCGCCAGACGCACCATCTGCCGCGCGGCGACCAGTTCTGTGGCCATGTCGGCCAGCTTGAACTGCAGCGCCTGGAAGGCGGCCAGTGGTTTGCCGAACTGCTTGCGCTCATGCATATATTCGGTGGCGCGCTCAAGCGCAGCCTGAGCAGTACCCACAGAGCAGGTGGCGATATTGATGCGGCCGCCATCCAGGCCCTTCATGGCGAAGGTAAAGCCCTGGCCTTCCTCACCCAACAGATGATTAACCGGCACCCGCACGTTTTCAAAAGTAATGAGTCTGGTTGGCTGGGCGTTCCAGCCCATCTTGTCCTCGGCCTTGCCGTAGATAACGCCCTTGGCATCAGCCGGGATGGCAATCGCCGAAATGCCCTTGGGGCCGGCCTCACCGGTGCGGCACATCACCACCAAAAGCTCGGTGGCGCCGGCGCCCGAGATAAACATCTTGGAGCCGTTAATCACATACTCATCGCCGTCGCGCTCGGCGCGGGTGGCAAGTGAAGCGGCGTCACTGCCTGAACCCGGCTCGGTCAGGCAGTAAGAAGCCAGCTTGCTGCCTGTGGTCAGTGCTTCAGACCACTCGGCCCGCAGACTTTGCTGGCCCCAGGTCGTCACCATCCAGGTGGCCATGTTGTGAATGGTCAGCATGGCTGTGGTGGCAGTGCAGCCCTTGGCCAGCTCTTCAAAAATAATCGAGGCATCCAGACGCGACAGGCCCATGCCGCCTTCCGACTCGGGAGAATAGAGTGAACAGAATCCCAGCTCCCCGGCTCTTTGGATCACGTCTTTGGGAAAGTGATGCTCCTCATCCCATTTGGCGGCAAATGGGGCCAGTTCATCGGCGGCAAACTGGCGGGCCAGCTCGGCGAATTGGCGCTGATCTTCGTTGAGATTGAAATCCATGCTTGACTCCTGTGCGCAGATCTCTGCGTCTTGCGGTGATCCGGTGATGCCGGATCTCTTGTTATTTACTGTTGCGATTAAAAAGGGGCACCGGCCATTGCCGGTGCCCTTGGGCTCACACTATTATTTGAGGGCGATAGTCATGTTGGGACCAGAGGCGATATCAGACTCGAACCAACGGCTGGTGATGGTTTTGGTCTCTGTGTAAAAACGCACCGCCTGCTTGCCGTAGGCGTGCTGATCGCCGTAGAAGCTGCCCTTCCAACCCGTGAAAGAGAAAAATGGCAGCGGCACTGGAATGGGCACGTTGATACCCACCTGACCCACTTCAATTTCATGCTGATACTTACGCGCCGCGGCGCCGCTGGCAGTAAAGATAGAGGTGCCGTTGCCGTAAGGACTGGCGTTAACCAGCTCAATGGCATCTTCCAGCGACTCGGCTTCCATACAGCAGAGCACAGGGCCGAAGATCTCTTCCTTGTAGATGCTCATGTCCGTGGTTACCTTGTCGAACATGGTCGGGCCGACCCAGTTGCCTGACTCATAACCGGGTACAGTGCAGTCGGAACCATCAAGCAGACACTCGGCGCCTTCGGCCTTGCCCTCGGCGATAAGCTTGAGCACACGCTCTTTAGCGGCCGGGCTGATGAGTGGGCCGTAACCGGCTTCCTTGTCATCCCAAAGACCGGGACGCACCTTGGACAGGGCTTCTTTCAGCTCAGGGATCCACTCTTTGGCGGCGCCGACAAACACAGCGACCGACAGCGCCATACAGCGTTGACCGGCAGCGCCAACCGAGGCGCCCACCAGGTTATTGATCACTTGCTGCTTGTTGGCATCAGGCATGATCACGCAGTGGTTCTTGGCACCGGCAAAGGCCTGCACCCGCTTGAGGTTGTCAGTGCCTGTCTTGTAGATGTACTGACCCACGCCCACAGAGCCCACAAAGGAAATCGCCTTGATATCCGGGTGAGACAGCAGTACATCAACCGCCGTTTTATCACCATGAACCAGCTGCAGCACCCCCTTGGGAGCCCCGGCCTGTTCAAACAACTCCACCAGACGCTGCGGCGTCATTGGGTCCTGCTCAGACGGCTTGAGAACGAAGGTGTTGCCGCAGGCGATAGCCAGCGGAAACATCCACAGCGGGATCATCGCCGGGAAGTTGAATGGCGTAATCCCGGCACAGACACCCAGCGGCTGAGTGTAGGAGTAGGTATCTATGCTGCGGGCCACGTTCTCAACCGTTTCACCCATCAGCAAGGAGGCGATGTTGCAGGCATGCTCGGCCACTTCGATGCCGCGCCAGACATCGCCCTTGGCATCTTCAAAGGTTTTACCCGTTTCCTGAGCCAAAATGGTAGCCAGCTCGTCATGGTGCTCTTTCAAAAGGTGCTGATAACGCAGCATTACCCGAGCGCGTTCGGAAACGGCCACTTCCTTCCAGCTCTTGAAGGCTTCCTTGGCGCTGGCGATGGCGCGCTCAACTTCCGGCTGGGTCGCACAGTTGATAAAGGCGATGGTCTCATTGTTGGCCGGATTGGTAACATTGATCTGCTTGCTGCCGGAACCGTTGACGAATTCGCCATCTATGTAGTGCTTGACTTGTGTGCTCATAAGAATTCCTTGTAGGTAGTAGGACGACGCACCGACAGCTCTTGTGGCTGCTTTTTGATGGCGCCGTGTCCTGTCTTGTTGATTACTTTAATTTGTTGCCGGCCGCTGTCGCGGCCGACTGGATATCAGATCTCAATCGCCATGGCTGTGGCTTCACCACCACCTATGCACAGCGATGCCATACCACGCTTGAGGCCTCGGGCCTTGAGCGCATGAATGAGAGTCACCAGCAGACGGGCGCCGGAGCAACCTATCGGATGACCGAGCGCACAGGCACCGCCATTGACGTTGACCTTGGCGGCATCCAGTCCCAACTCACTGATGGCCAACATGGTCACCATGGCGAAGGCTTCGTTGATTTCGAAAAGGTCGACCTCATCCTTGCTCCAGCCGGTCTGTGCCAAGAGTTTTTGCATGGCGCCCACAGGCGCCGTGGTAAACATGGCCGGCTCTTGGGAATGGGTAGCATGGCCCTTGATGGTAGCCATCACTGCCAGCCCCAGGCTTTCAGCTTGTTCACGGCTCATCAGCATCAAACTGGCGGCACCGTCGGAAATCGAACTGGAGTTGGCGGCGGTAATGGTGCCGTCTTTGGCAAAAGCGGGACGTAGCGCCGGGATCTTGTCAGGGCGGGCATTGCCGGGCTGCTCATCGGTATCAATCAGAGTATCGCCGCGGCGGCTGCTTACGGTTACCGGGACTATCTCCTCCTTGAAGGCACCTGAGGTGATGGCCGCATTGGCTTTTTCCAGTGAGCTCAGGGCGAAAGCGTCCATGGCTTCACGGGTCAGGCCAAAATCGTCGGCGGTTTTCTGGGCAAAAGTTCCCATGGCGCCCCCTGTATAGGCATCTTCCAGCCCATCGAGGAACATATGATCCAGCACCTTGCCGTGGCCCATGCGCATGCCGCCGCGAGCCTTATCCAGCAAATATGGCGCCTGACTCATGCTCTCCATACCTCCGGCAATCACGATATTGGCACTGCCGGCCTTGATAAGATCGTGCGCCAGCATCACGGTTTTCATCCCTGAGCCGCACACCTTGTTGACTGTGGTTGCGCCAACAGACTGGGGCAAACCTGCCCCTAAAACCGCCTGTCTGGCAGGGGCCTGACCGAGGCCGGCCGGCAATACACATCCCATCAGCACTTCATCGACCTGTTCGCCCTTCACTCCTGTAGTTTCCACCAAGGCCTTGATGCTGGAAGCCGCCAGCTGAGGAGAAGGCACAGTGGAAAGACAGCCCTGAAAACCGCCCATGGCGGTTCGTTTGGCGGCGACGATAACAATATCCTGAGGACGACTCATTGTTGACTCCCTTGTTGGGCACCCAAACACCGGCCCAACAGCAGGCCGGCGGTGTTAGGTGCAGCAAATTTGCACTCTGTTGCTGCCACTTTGACGTTTACGCGAACGTAAGGCAAGTAATAATTAGTCTAATACAGGCTCTGTTTATAGGTATTTTTGTCAGGGAGGATTTACAGCAGGATGACAGCGCGTGCCCTGAAAGAAAGCCAAAACACTACGGCTTAGAAAATATTAGAGAAGGAAATATCAGTTTAAGGAAGCATAAGCAGTAGAGGCTGACGACATCTGGCTTGATATGAGCTAAGCCCTTTAGGACGCGAATAAGTCCTCGTGGCCTTCTCTTTTGTAGAGAGTGGCTTGCACAGCAATTGGCGTTCAAGGCATCTGACTGAAGGCATGCCGGGGCCTGTCAAAGTCGGATAACGCAGAGAGCCGGTTGCTGTGAAAGCCTCGAAGGGCGTGGCTTACAGGCCTGCCTGCTGTGTTGTGCCTCTTGCGAAGGACTAGGGCCATTTGCTGCGAACCACGCCTTGCATCCAGGCCCGTAAGCCGACGCAGAGCACACATGGGACTTGTTCGCACCTTCCTTGAGTCACAAGACTGCGACTCCCGCCAACAAAACATTTGGCATTTGCAGCTCAGCTACTCTGTTCCCAGGGCGTAATAGCACTGAGATCCGATAAGTCATAAGGGGTCAACTGGTAGACATAATAGTTGAGCCAGTTGCTGATCAGTAGACTGCCATGACTATACCAACGGGCAATCGCTTCTGCCTCTGGGTCATCGTTGCGAAAATAGTTTTGCGGGATCTTGGGCGCCAAACCGGCCGCCAGATCTCTTTGATACTCATCTTTAAGGGTCGACTTGCGATACTCCGGATGCCCTATCACAAACAGGTTGCGATTATCCTTACTGATCACCAGATAGGCACCGGCTTGGTCTGACTCGGCCAGGACAGTCAGTTCAGGATGCGCCTTAAGCTCGTCCACATCCATCTGGGCATAACGGGAGTGCGGAGCATAAAACTCATCATCAAAGCCGCGCAGCAAGGGCACGTGGGCGCGAATACGCCTATGCTGATATACCCCGGAGCATTTTTCAGTGAGGATCTTGCGCTCAAGTTGATACAGGTGATAAAAACCGGCGTGGGCCGCCCAGCAGAGAAACAGTACCGAGGTGACATGCTCCTGTGACCAATCGATAATCTCGCGGATATGATCCCAATAGGTGACCTCCTCGAAATCGAGCTGTCCCAAGGGGGCGCCAGTGATGATCAGGCCATCATAGTTGCGATGGCGCACATCTTCAAAGTCACGGTAAAAGGTATTGAGGTGATCGCTCGGCGTATGTTTCGACTCTTTGTCGTGGATCCTGAGCAGATCGATATCCACCTGCAACGGAGTGTTGCCCAACAGCCGCAGCAACTGAGTTTCTGTCTCAATCTTGTTGGGCATCAGATTGAGGATCAACACCTTCATCGGCCGTATATCCTGCATCGCCGCCCGGCTCTCGGACATAACAAAAATGTTCTCCGACTCAAGCACACCGGCGGCTGGCAGGTTATCGGGTATTCTTACGGGCATAAAGCGCCTCTCCTGAACTTTCAGGGCAAGGCGCTTGGCTCGTTATTCCTGTTAGCGCCCTACCTTTTGCACCATGATTGATACAGGCTCAACCTTGTCGATATTGACAGGATAGGCCTGGGTATTGATAAAGAGTAAGTCATCCTTGAGGGTGATCCTGGCGCTGACACTGTAGCTGTGGCCACTCTGGAACTGATCCCGGGCAAGAATGAACTTAAAAGGCGTTGGACTGGTTACGCTGTCGCGCTGAATAACCGCCAGCACTTCTGCCGGAGCATCCGCCTTGGAAACGTCCTGAACCTGAACCGTCAATACGGCTTCCGGTGGCAGGGCAATACGTTCGCGGTACCAGACATCGCCATCAATTTCGACTGTGGCATTCGGGGTTGCACAACCTGTGAGTGCCATCATTCCTGCTACAGCCGCCATCATTGGCATGCGCAGCCAGTTGCCTGTCATTTTCATTGCTAGCTCCTAATCATACACAAAGACTTCTGGATGTCTATACATCCAAGTTTAATCATTGAGAACCTGTGAGGATAATCCTATCATAGGACTCCATTTTTGAGTTCAAATATCCTTATGACACAAGCAACTGCGATTATTGTGGGCGCCAGCTCACTCCTCAGCCGTGAAATAGCCCGCCGCCTGGCCGATGAAGGCACTAAACTGGCATTGCTGGCACAGGATCCCGACTCATTGAAAGAGTTTGCCGCCACCCTGGCAACCGAGGCTCAAGTGTTTGGCCTGGACATAGATAAACCGCAAACCTTGATAGCCGAGCTGGAACAGATTTGGCAACAGTTGGGGGGCGCACATCTGGTGTTGGTCAATACCGGGCTCAACTCCTATCATCCGGATCTGCCCTGGCAGCTTGAAGATGAGATCATCAGTGTCAATGTCCGTGGCTTTGCCGCCGTCTGCAATACAGCTTTCAGGCTATTTCGCGAGCAAGGTTATGGTCAGCTTGCGGCCATCAACTCCATTGCCGGTCTTCGCGGTGGCCCCAGCGTGGCTTTTCATGCCTCCAAAGCCTTTGGAATCAACTATCTCGAGGGGTTGTCCATGCATGCTCAAAGGCTCAAGCTACCGATCACCATTACGGATATTCAATTGGGGTTGCTGGATAAAGCAGCGCTGCAACAAAGTAAGCTGTGGTTATCACCCGTAGATGTGGTAGCCGGGCAAATCATCCGCGCCCTGCAAAAAGGCAAACGCCGGGTCTATGTCACCAAACGCTGGGCGACGGTTGCCTGGCTCACCAAACTACTGCCTGAGTTTATCTACAATACCCGCCACTGGAAGGTGAAGAAACGCAGAGGGCAATAGAGATAAAATAAACTTCTCATTGTTGACCATAAAAAAGGCGCCGGAGGCGCCTTTTTTATGGTTGAGAGCTCTTGGGTTGGGAGCTTGGGCTTGGAAGACGTTAGAAAGTGTAACCTATGCTGACCATATAGACCCAAGGATCGATGTCAGTATCAACAACTTGCTCGGCTCCACCCATAGTGAATTTCACGTCTGTACTGATCTTGGCATACCAAACTGAAGCGTTCACCAACCAATTATCATTGATTTGGTAATCCAGACCCGCTTGTGCGGCCCAGCCCCAAGAGTTGCTCAAACTCAGGTTGTCCAGACCCAGACCTTTAGCTTCATCGGTGAAGTCATTGTCGAAGAAGTTGGTGTAGTTAACACCGACACCCACGTAAGGACGCAGCTTGGACTCGGCATTACCGAAGTAATACTGGGCCACCAAGGTAGGCGGCAAATGCTTAGTTTCGGCAATCTTGCCAAGTGCACCCAGAGATACGTCATGGCTGAACGGGGTCGCGGCCAGCAGTTCGATACCAAAGTTATCTGTCAGCATATAGCCGAAGTTCAAACCCAACTGGGTGTTATTGTCCACGCCAAAAGAGGCGATATCGGCCACAACCGGGCTAGACTCGTCCGGGGCGACTACAACAGCACCGGCACGAACGATAAAATCACCGGCCTTGTGGGCCAGTGCAGGGGCAGCAACAGTAGAAAAAAGGGCGGCGGCAATCAATCCTGATACGATATTTTTTTTCATCATCTCACTCCGTAGCGACAACACAGCGCTTTGTTTTTTATTACATCCATAACAACTGAGGCCACACTGCCAGATTTAACCCTTCACATTTTTGATCTGCATCAAGCGTTTCGAGTGATACCCAGTTTGAGATAGCACAAGCGCGAAACAGATCACACAAACTAAAGATTTATTGATATTGCACCTTTAAATTAAGTGAGCCAGCTCAAAACTTCACTATCCCTAAAGTGAAATAAAAGTACATTTTTCGAACAGACGCACCCAAGCGAAAAGCAACCAAAACTTAACAACCGGTGTCAGATATAAATGCTGAAAAATGTTCTTTAAGCGGTATTTTCAACTAAAACATGTCGGAGAGATCAACGAATATTTGAGAACATAAATCAAAAATGGAGGCCACTCGACAGAAGATATTCATCTGCAATAACGGCAAGCCAATTGTTCAAGTGAGGAGGGATTCAACGAAAATAATGGAGCCACAGGCGTTTGAGTGTGTGAGCCTAGAACAATGTTTCGAGTAATGGAGTTTTTAATAACGGAGTCTTTAATAACGGAGTCTTTAATAACGGATAGTCTGCCAACCAGTTCTTGGCCTTGAGCCGACTCTCGAATACTCCGGGAGTGCTCTTAGGATTAGGGCTGAGTTCCAACGCCAGCAAAGGGCCTAGCGGGAATAGATTAAGCAGTTGCAACTCCCCTGCCCTCAACCTGACAGCCAGGGCCGTTTGCTGCTCAGGCCAGTAACTCATGGCATCAGACACTGAAACATAGGGCTGATGATTGTTTTTAAGGTGCATCCTGGCTTGGTTCTTTACCGACCATGGTAAGTCGAGCGCGGCGACCAACTTGGCCTCATAGGCCCTGTCGGTGACTTCCGAGTGGTCGCTTGGCTCAAAGTAGATCACATCTATATCGCTGAGCCTGGATACAGTGCCGTGCAACTTGTCCCACACCAGGTTACGAACAAACCCCGCCGCCAGCCAGGCATCAATAGGCCCAAGGTTTGCAACACACTCAAGTGCCTGCATCCGCATCCTGTCTTGCCTGAGCCAGTTTTCAATCAGCTCAGTCGCCTCGGTTTCACTGACTTGCAGCGACCCTCTGGGCTCGAACTCATCGTATATCACCCATAGTCCCCCTTAAAAAGACAAAAGCCCCCGCAGAGCGGAGGCCTTTGAGTTTAACTCAAGCTATCACTTATCTTCAGTATCTCTATCCATGTTCTCTGTATTTTCCAGCCAGAGAGCATTGATGATGCCGAAAGAACAAGCCAATAAAATGCCGAGTATCCAAGTGAAATACCACATAATTCAGGCTCCTTAGTACAGTGATGCGCTGTTGTTTTCAATGTGCTTGCGATTCAAGCGACCATACATCTTGAAGTAGGTCCAACAAGTATAACTAAGCACAATAGGAACAAAGATAATTGCCACCCAAGTCATAACGTTCAGTGCCATCTGACTGGCAGTGGCATCCCACATGGTCAGGCTGACGTTAGGATCCTGTGATGAAGGCATCACGAATGGGAACATAGCTGCACCACAAGTCAGTATGATACCGGCAATGGCCAGTGAGCTGAACAGGAAGGCGAAACCACTACGGCCGAAACGGCTGGTCAGCAGTACCAAGGCAGGAGCCAACAGGCCCAGAGCCGGGAACAGCATAGTCACTGGATACTTGTCATAGTTGGCCAGCCAAGCACCGGCTACCACTTCAACTGTCTTCTGAGTTGGATCAGATACGGCGTTAGTATCCAGAACCGAAGTCACCACATAGCCGTCAATGCCATAAGCCAACCACACACCGGCAGCACCAAACAGTACTATCAGCAATACAGCAGTCAACTGAGCGGCAGCAGCGGCGCGATGGCGTAGCTCACCTTCGGTCTTCATCTGCAGCCAGCAAGCACCCTGCATCATGAACATACAGGCACTGACCAGACCGGCCAACAAGCCAAAGCCATTGAGCAGACCCAGCAGGCCGCCATCATAATGGGCACGCATATATTCATCAAAGCTGAACGGTACACCTTGCAGCAGGTTACCAAAGGCAACACCTATGATGAGTGGCGGTACAAAACCGGCCACAAACAAGGCCCAGTCCCAGCTCTTGCGCCAGCGTGGATCTTCTATCTTGGAGCGATAGTCAAAACCCACAGGACGTAGATACAGCGCCAATAACACTAAGATCATGGCGACATAAAAGCCGGAGAATGATACGGCGTAAACTGTTGGCCAAGCGGCGAACAGAGCACCGGCACCGGTAATCAACCATACTTGGTTACCATCCCAATGAGGAGCAACCGTGTTAATCATGATCCGACGTTCAGTGTCGTCTTTACCGAGGATTGGCAACAAGGCACCAACCCCCATATCAAAGCCATCGGTCACAGCGAAGCCAATAAGCAAAACGCCAACCAACAACCACCAGACAAATCTTACTATTTCATAATCAAACATAATGAAATCCCTCTGCTCAGGCTTCTAGTTTTTCAAAGTGATAACGGCCGGTCTTGAGACTGCTGGGACCCAGGCGCGCAAACTTGAACATCAGGAAGAGTTCGATAACCAGCAGCACAGTGTAGAACAAAGTAATGCTGATGATACTGAACCAGAGATCACTCACGGTCAGACTGGATGCAGACACAAAGGTCGGCAACACTTCTGAAATGGTCCAAGGCTGGCGACCATACTCAGCGACAAACCAACCACACTCGATGGCAATCCAAGGCAGAGGCAAGCTGTAAAGCGCGGCCTTGAGGACCCACTTCTTCTCTTCAATCTGGTGACGAGTGCTCTGCCAGAATGCGGCAGCAAACACCACCAACATCACAACACCCAGGGCAACCATGATACGGAAAGTCCAGAACAGTGGTGCAACACTTGGGATAGAATCCAGCGCGGCAGCTTTAATTTGCTCTTCGGTGGCATCAACCACTTTGTCTGTGTAACGCTTCAGCAGCAGGCCATAGCCCAGATCAACTTTCTGTTCTTCAAAGGCTGCGCGAACCGCAGGGTCTTCTTCAATAGCAGGGTCGGCCTTGGCAGCACGCAGTTGCTCAAGCAGAGCATATGCCTTCATACCGTTACGGATACGAACTTCGTGCTCGGCAACCAGATCCTTGATACCTGTCACTTCTTCATCAATAGAGCGAGTGGCGATAATACCCATGGCGTATGGGATCTTGATGGCATAGTCAGTATGCATAGTTTCCTGATTAGGGAAACCAACGGCAGTAAAGGCTGCCGGAGCAGGTTCTGTATGCCATTCAGCTTCGATTGCTGCCAGCTTAACCCGCTGAGCTTCACCAACCTTGTAGCCGGATTCGTCACCCAGAACGATAACGGACAGGATAGAAGCCATACCGAAGCTAGCTGCAATAGCGAAAGAACGGCGGGCAAAAGGTAAGTCACGCTTCTTGAGGATGTAGTAGGCACTGATAGCCAGAACAAACATGGCACCGGCCACATAACCGGAGGCCACAGTGTGAACAAATTTAACCTGGGCAACAGGGTTAAGTACCACGTCTGCGAAACTGGTCATTTCCATGCGCATGGTTTCATAGTTGAACACGCTACCCACAGGGTTTTGCATCCAGCCGTTGGCAACCAGGATCCACAGCGCAGACAAGTTACTTCCCAAGGCCACCAACCAGGTTACTGCCAGGTGTTGACGCTTGGAGAATCTGTCCCAACCGAAGAAGAACATACCCACGAAAGTGGATTCCAGGAAGAATGCCATCAAACCCTCGATGGCGAGAGGAGCACCAAAAATGTCACCCACATAGTGTGAGTAATAAGACCAGTTGGTACCAAACTGGAACTCCATTGCCAGACCTGTGGTAACCCCCAGGGCAAAGTTAATACCAAAAAGCTTGCCCCAGAATTTGGTCATGTCCTTATAAATCTGCTTATCAGTCATCACATAAAGTGATTCCATGATTGCCAGCAGAAAGGCCAGACCCAAAGTCAAAGGAACAAACAAGAAGTGATACATGGCTGTCAGCGCAAATTGAAAGCGCGATAGCTCGACGACTTCTTCAACTATCATTTGTGACTCCTTACATGGTGCTCCGCCCACTGCCTTTAGATCCCCATCAAAGACAGCGGGTGGTGAGTTGGATAGCTTAGTTCATTAATTTCTTATCTACCCGGATATCCGGATAAACCACCCAAATGATCCGCCTTGCCTCTCCCCAGCTTTCCAAAGGCTCAAAAATCGGCTTTTTTCAGCCAGAGCGAGAGGCGAATCACGCTTTTGCAGACTTATGCGATCAGCATCAGCATTTGCCAGTGTTCCAATATTTGCAAATTATTTAATATCAGTCACTTGCGCTATTAGTTCAGCTAAGATTTGCCCTGATTTTATACCACTTGAATTTGACGCAAATCAATCAAACTCCGGCCTTTAGCTGGGTTTTGCGGTGAGGGACACAGGCACCAATAAAATACATTGACCAATCACCATATATGTGCTAGACACTTTACTTCAATATGATATAACAACAACTTTTGGAAGCTTCACCAAGATTTAATCAAAAACCTGATAAAACAAACTTTTTAACAATTTCGAAAGTTAAATATACTAACAACAAAAATAAAACCCCACACACAACTATGAATAAATAACTGTTTTACATACACAAAATTAAACATATAAAAATCAACGAAAAACACAGCTATAAATCGGATTAGTTTTACTAATCTTATTATGTATTATTTCTCGTTTGATAAGTTCGATATAATTGACTACTATATAGCCTGTGTTAAGGAGACGCTCAGGTCGGTCGATATCGATATCTGCAGACCTTCCTCCGCGCACAATGATTGAACTTTGTGTGGAGATATTGCTATGAAAAAATTTTTCGAACGTCTGGTTAACTGGTATAAGCCTGTTTTTGCTGAACTTTATAAGTCTCAACTGGTTTATTAATCACAATTGAACAATTGTTTGTCTTGAAGTTTTGTTAGCGCAAAACAGCCCCGTAGGTAACCCTATGGGGCTTTTTCATATCTGCAATTAATAAAAAGAGATTACCGTCTTAGTCCGGCTTTAGCCTATTAAGTGATGTAAAGTCTACATTTTGACACTTCATTACATAAGGATGTACTGAACAAAATGTAAGCTATTGAAGGTTTGTGCTTTTTACTATGAAACAAAAGTTAAATAAAAAAGGCGGGTTATAAATACCCGCCTTTTTTTCCCTTTTATAGGATGATTTTCAACCTTATCCCAGCTTCACTCTGGCGTTACGGAACATTCTCATCCAAGGGCTATCTTCACCCCAGTTTTCCGGATGCCAGGAGTTGGCGACTGTACGGAACACCCGCTCAGGGTGAGGCATCATGATGGTGACTTTTCCATCCAGGCTACAGATCCCGGACAAGCCGTTGGGCGAGCCGTTGGGGTTCTGTGGATACAAGCCGGCCACCTCACCTTTACCGTTGACATAACGCAGCGCCACAGTGCCGCTCTGCTCGGCTGCTGCCATGGCAGCAGCTGAAGCAAACTCGGCACGCCCTTCCCCGTGGGAAACAGCAATCGGCATTCTGGAACCAGCCATACCGCTGAAGAACAGCGATGGGCTTTGCTGCACTTCCACCAGGCTGAAACGCGCTTCAAAGCGTTCAGAGCGGTTACGGACAAAGTGCGGCCAATGCTCGGTACCCGGAATGATCTCCTTGAGATTGGAGAGCATCTGGCAACCGTTGCAAACACCCAGAGCAAAGCTGTCGGCACGCTCGAAGAAGCGGCTGAAGTCCTCACGGGCACGGCCATTGAACAGGATGGACTTGGCCCAACCTTCACCGGCGCCCAGTACGTCACCGTAAGAGAAGCCGCCACAGGCCACCAGTCCCTGGAACTCTTCCAGGCTGATACGGCCACTGAGGATATCCGACATATGCACATCGCGGCTTTCAAAACCGGCGCGCTCGAACGCAGCTGCCATCTCAATATGCGAGTTGACCCCTTGCTCACGCAAAATCGCCATCTTGGGCGCTGCGCCCTTGAGGATATAAGGCGCGGCAACATCTTCTGCCGGATCAAAGCTTAAGTTAACCGTGAGGCCGGGATCGTTTTCATCCAGCTTGAGGTCAAACTCTTCACGGGCACACTCAGGGTTGTCCCTGAGCGCCTGCATTCTGTAGGTGGTTTCAGACCAGAGCTTACGCAGCTCGGTACGTGAAGCACTGTAGATTTCGGCGCCCTGATCCTGGATATAGATGCGGCCATCGTCGCTCAGCTCTGCTATCGGATGACAATCCACACCGGCATCTGTGTAAGCCTTGATAATCTCGGCGGCTTGGCCCTTACTCACCTGCAGCACGGCGCCCAACTCTTCGTTGAACAGGCGCGCCAGGGCGCTGCCGGCCAGCGCAGAAATATCCACCTTCAGACCAGTGTGACCGGCGAAGGCCATTTCCACCAAGGTGGTGAACAAACCTCCGTCACTCTTGTCGTGGTAAGCCAGCAAACTCCGCTCGGCCACCAACTGCTGAGTCACCTCGAAGAAAGCTTTCAATACGGCTGCCTGATCCAGATCCGGCGCGATATCGCCCAGCTCACCGAACACCTGCGCCAGGCAGGAACCGCCCAGACGAGTCTTGCCCTTGGCCAGATCGGCCAGCAGCAATACGGTTTCGCCCTTGTCGGTACGCAGCTCAGGGGTCACGGTATTGCGAATGTCGCGCACCGCACCAAAGGCGGTGATGATCAGCGACATAGGTGCGGTAACCGCCTTCTGCTCGCCCTTGTCTTCCCAGGCGGTCTTCATCGACATCGAGTCTTTACCCACGGGAATGGTCAGTTCAAGCTCAGGGCACAGCTCTTCGCCCACTGCCTTGACCGCCTCATAGAGGCCGGCATCTTCACCCGGGTGACCGGCTGCAGACATCCAGTTGGCCGACAGCTTAATGCGCTTCAGTGAGCCGATATCGGCACCGGCCATGTTCAGCAAGGATTCGGCCACGGCCATCCGCGCCGAGGCACCAAAATCCAGCAAGGCCAACGGAGTGCGCTCACCCATGGACATGGCTTCGCCCACATAGCTGTCGAACGAGGCGGCGGTAACGGCGCAATCCGCCACAGGTACCTGCCAGGGGCCGACCATCTGATCGCGGTTCACCAAGCCGGTTACCGTGCGATCGCCTATGGTGATCAAGAAGCTCTTGTCGGCAACGGTTGGCAGAGTCAGCACCCGCTTAACGGCTTGTGCGAGATCGATGGACGCTTCATCCAGCGCCGCAGACTGCGCCTTTTGACTCACTACATCACGGCTCATCTTGGGTGGTTTGCCCAGCAAGACTTCCAGCGGCAAGTCGATAGGCTTGTTGTCAAAGTGCTCATCGCTCAGGCTCAGGTGCTGCTCGGCAACCGCCTCGCCCACCACGGCAAATGGCGCACGCTCGCGCTCACAAATGGCGGCGAAGGTATCGATGTTTTCGGCTGCCACAGACAGCACATAACGCTCCTGGGATTCGTTACACCAGATCTCCAGCGGGCTCATGCCTGGCTCATCGGAAGGTACATTACGCAGCTCAAACTTACCGCCGCGACCGGCATCGCTGACCAGCTCAGGGAAGGCGTTGGACAAACCACCGGCGCCCACATCGTGAATAAACTGAATTGGGTTGGCATCACCCATCTGCCAGCAGCGGTCGATAACCTCCTGACAGCGGCGTTCCATTTCCGGGTTTTCCCGCTGCACCGAGGCAAAGTCCAGATCTTCACTGGACTGGCCGGACGCCATGGAGGAAGCCGCGCCGCCGCCAAGGCCAATGTTCATCGCCGGACCACCCAGTACAATCAGCTTGGCGCCTAAGGAGATCTCCCCTTTCTGTACGTGCTCTTCACGAATGTTGCCAAGGCCGCCGGCCAGCATAATAGGCTTGTGATAACCGCGCACCTCGACACCGTTGTGGCTGCAAACCTGCTGCTCATAAGTGCGGAAGTAACCCAACAGGGCCGGACGACCGAATTCGTTGTTGAAAGCGGCGCCGCCAAGAGGACCGTCGATCATGATGTCAAAAGCGGTCACAATCCGGTCCGGCTTGCCGTAGTCCCCTTCCCAAGGCTGCACAAAGCCCGGGATCTTGAGGTTGGATACGCTGAAGCCGGTCAAACCCGCCTTGGGCTTGGAGCCGCGGCCGGTAGCGCCTTCGTCACGGATTTCACCGCCCGAGCCTGTGGCAGCACCAGGATAAGGACTGATGGCGGTCGGGTGGTTGTGGGTCTCCACCTTCATCAGAATATGCATCGGCTCTGTGTGATAGCGATAAACGCCGTCACTGTCGGGGAAGAAACGCCCGGCTTCAAAACCTGTCATTACCGCGGCGTTGTCTTTATAGGCCGACAACACATAGTCCGGGGTCTTCTCATAGGTATTCTTGATCATCTTGAACAGCGACTTGGGCTGCACTTCGCCGTCAATGGTCCAGTCGGCGTTGAAGATCTTGTGACGACAGTGCTCTGAGTTCGCCTGGGCGAACATCATAAGTTCAATGTCGTTGGGGTTGCGCTCAAGGCGCAGGAAATTGGTGACCAGGTAGTCGATTTCATCATCGGCCAGGGCCAGGCCCATTTCGCGGTTGGCGATTTCCAGCGCCCGGCGGCCTTCGCCGAGAATGTTAACGCTGACAAAAGGCTTGGGCTCAGTGCGGGCAAACAGCATATCGGCCGCTTCAAAGCTGTCCAGAACCACTTCCATCATGCGGTCGTGCAGCAGCGCCTTGAGGCTCTTGAGCTGTTCGCCGCTCAGAGTATCGGATTCCACATAGTAAGCCAGACCGCGCTCCAGACGTTTTACCTGCTTGAGGCCGCAGTTGTGGGCAATGTCGGTGGCTTTGGAAGACCAGGGAGAAATAGTACCGGGACGGGGAGTAACAAAAAGGAGAGTGCCTTGGGGTTCGTGGGATTCGATGGCCGGACCGTAGGTGAGAATCTTACTCAACTGCGCTTGGTCATCGGGGGTGAGCGCTTCGCTCAAATAAGCCAAATGAACGTATTCGGCATAGATTTGCTTTACCGGAAGCTGAGCGGCTTCACAGGCCTGCATCAGCTTTTGCACTCTGAATGCCGAGAGTGCGGGGGCTCCGCGGATGATCTCCATCACGTCTTATCACCTTATTATTTATAATTACAGGGTCAGAGGTGGCGCTATTATAGGTAAATGCGCCCTACAAATCACCTCAGACTTTGCTCAAAACAGTGTTTCCTGTGATATAAAGTAATCCTATGGGGTAATATACCCTCCGGCGTAAAACCTCTGACTAAATCAACAGGAAACAGCGCTGAAAACCAATACACAATTCATTGAATTTGTTTACAAACATATCAGACATAAGGGATAAGCCCTATCCCGGCAGCAAACCACAGGCTAAAGGCTTTTACCGATAGATAATGAAACGAATTACCGCGACTCTCACCCTGATCATCTTGCTGGCCGGCTGCCGGCAACCTGTCGTGGATGAAGCTCAGGTAAGCCCGACGGTGAAAGAAATCAAAGAGCTCAGGGTGGGTACCCTTTATGGCCCACAAATATTTGTCTCCTCTACTCAAGGAAACACTGGGTTTGACTATGAGATGGCGGCGCGTTTTGCCGACTTTCTCGGCAAGCCGCTGGAAATGAAGCCCTACGGCAATATCAGTGAGCTTTACCAGGCGCTGAAGCAAAACGAAATTGATTTGATTGCCGCCGGGCTGTCGGATACCCGCAGTCGCAGACAGCAATTTCGCCTCGGACCGCCGCTTTATCGGGTCAATCAGGTGATGGTCTACCGCGCCGGCACTCCTGTTCCCAGAGATCTCAACGCCCTGGATGCGCCAGTCACTGTAATAGCCGACTCGTCGTTTGTGGAAACCCTCAACCGACTCAAGACAGATAATCCCAACCTGGAGTGGCAACAGGTCGCAGATAAAGATAATGAAGAGCTACTGAGCATGATAGCCAGCGGCGAACTCAGCTATACCATCTCTGACTCCACCAGCATCAATATCAATCGCCGTTTTATGCCTGAGCTGAGATCCGGCCAGGTACTGGAGCGCCAGCAGGCTGTAGTCTGGCTGTTGCCACCCAGAGGCAGCGATCAACTGATGAGCCAACTGCTGCGTTTCTGGCATCAGGAACAAAGAGATGGCACGCTGGAACACCTGGTGGAAAAGTACTTCGGCCATGTCAAACGTTTCGACTATGTCGACACCCGCGCCTTTATCCGTGCAGTGGACAGCAAGCTGCCCAAGTACCGCCATCTGTTTGAAACTTATGCCGGTGAACTCGACTGGCGCAAGCTGGCCGCCACCAGTTATCAGGAGTCGCACTGGAACCCCAGAGCCCGCTCACCGACCGGCGTGCGCGGTATGATGATGCTGACCCTGGCAACCGCCAAACAGTTGGGAGTGGAGAATCGCCTCGATCCCGAGCAGAGCATCCGTGGCGGTGCCCGCTATCTGAGCGACATTTTGGTACGCCTGCCTGAGTCTATTCCTGAGGAGGAGCGGATGTGGTTTGCCCTCGCCTCATATAACATAGGCTATGGCCATGTGGAGGATGCCCGTAAGCTGGCACAGGCCAGAGGCCTTAATCCCAGCGCCTGGAAAGATCTCAAGCAGGTATTACCCTTGCTGCAAAAGCGCAAATACTACCAGCACACCCGCTATGGCTATGCCAGAGGTAACGAGGCGGTGCACTATGTAGACAGTATCCGCCGTTACTACGACACCCTGGTGTGGATAGACAATCAAGCCAAGCAGGAAATGCTGGCTAAAGAACAGGCCCAGCAAGAAACCCAGGCTGAGGTGCAACGACAGAGCGAGGAAGCAACCGATCTCAGTGGCGCCCAGCCCGACTGAAAACCCTGCAGACCACTCATTTTCGCGTCAAACAGTCTGGCTATTATACACAACGCGCCATTTGGGGCTGGCGCAAGCTTAAATAAGCTGTTAGCTTGTCATTGCTGCAAAAAACTTACGAACACACCTTAAGGTAAGCTTATGAAAAGAAAGACTATTAATAATGCAATGGCCCGTCGTCGTAGCCTGGTTAAAACCCGTCACAAGCGTATTCTCAACCGTCACAAACTCTTCTTCAGTTTTCTGCAGCAGGCGGATTAAGCTTTCTTGCTTGCCTCAACGCTTTTTGCTCCTGTCTGCGGCGCCTGAAAAACGCACTCAACTGTTCGCTGCACTCCTGTTCCATCACCCCGCCGCTAACGGCCAACTTGTGATTGAACAGGGGATGACGCACCAGATCCAACACTGAACCAGCCGCGCCAGTTTTAAGATCGGCAGCCCCGTATACCAATCTCCCCACCCTGGCATGTACCATGGCACCAGCGCACATGGCGCAAGGCTCCAGCGTCACATAGAGGGTTGTATCCAACAGACGGTAGTTTTCCAGTTGACCGCCTGCCTGCCTGAGACAGAGAATTTCCGCGTGGGCACAGGGATCATTGGCGGCAATAGGTTGGTTCCAGCCGCAGGCAATAAGCTGGTCATCTTTAACCAACACAGCTCCGACCGGTACTTCACCGAGAGCTTCCGCCTTTTGCGCCATCTCCATGGCCAATTGCATCCAATGTAAATCGCGATTCTCTGTCATTCTATCTGTCCGTCGTCAATGCGGCGCCAGAGTATAATACGTTTCCTGCTATAAGTTTAAGCCTAACCTACTCACCCTTTTGTTGACTCTATAACGGCATCATTTTGAGCCAACTCAACAAAACACCTTGGTGAAATAAACATATGGCTGACAATCTCTCTTGAATTAGCTAAAAAACACCTATCCCTACCAGATCATATCCGTATGAATGAACAGCAAACCCGAATTCTTACCACAATGAGACCAGTACAAAGTAATTAACACCCAAGCAGCAAACTCATGTCCGCTTAAAGTTACAGCCGTAATATAATGGCTTTAACTAAAAGACCTGTGATAGTGAGTATCTTTTATAATTCAAGGTATTCAGAGGCTCAAACTGACACCGACAAAGAAGGCGCGCCCTTGCAGTATCATATCACTGTTGGTGTCTTCCTCTGCCGGTTGCTCATCGGTAAAGTTGGTAACCCCGGCACGTAGTTTCAGGTGATCGTTTAGCCGATAACTGCTGCCGATATCGAAGCGGCTGTAGCCATCCTGACGCACGGCACTGCTATCCAGATATGAACCGAAATAGTTACCGGCAACATACAGCTGCCAATCGTCGGTGAGATACCAATCCAGTTGCACATTGGCACTCTGGCGTGGGCGACCGGTGAGTTCACCGCCGTCACCTGTCTCGGTATCGAGATAACTGTAGTTTGCCTTGAGGCCGAGATCTGCTGTGATATCCACGCTGGCGGTCAACTCTACCCCTTGCAAAGTTACCTTGGACTCGTTGTAGTAAGTACGGGTTGGGCTGGAGCCATCCCAAGCCGAAACAGTGATCAGATCTTCCACCTTGTTATGAAACAGGGTTGCTGACAGCTCGTAGGAAGGCTGACTCCATAAGGCTGCCAGCTCATAGTTGACACTGGTTTCGGGCTCAAGATCCGTATTGCCCACTACAGTACAAGCGCCGCGGCAACTGACTGAAGAGAAAGTCGGAGATGATTCAAACAGTGCCGGCGCCCTGAATGCCGTGCCAACACCGCCTTTAAGCACCAGTGCATCAGAGGCACGGTAAACCAGATATGCCCTGGGGCTGAAATGGCTGCCGTACTTTTCGTTATCTTCGTAGCGGCCGCCGAGGGTCAGGGTGAAATCATCCAGGAAATCGAACTGATCCTGAATAAACAGCGAGTATTGTTCAACACTGTCACCACCGGTAAGCGGATATTGCACGGGATCGTCGACTTCAGTATCAAAGTACTCGGCGCCGACTGTCCAGTCCTGCTGCCACAGGTTAAAGAAGGCCGAGCCTCTGAAGGTAGTGTTTTTCTCTTCGATGTCGCGTCCCAAAGGGGGCTGCAGCGAATAGCGGCTGTTATAGTCGTAGATATCCGACTTTTCCAGGTTGGCCAAAAGCTCGGTGCCACCCCAGCTCCACTCGCCTCTG
Source organism: Shewanella sp. ECSMB14102 (assembly GCF_000813075.1). Lineage (NCBI taxonomy): Bacteria > Pseudomonadati > Pseudomonadota > Gammaproteobacteria > Alteromonadales > Shewanellaceae > Shewanella > Shewanella sp. ECSMB14102. Next base: position 58,997 of record NZ_JWGX01000002.1, on the reverse strand, counting down.
TGAGTCAGAGCAAAGGTGTTGCGCTCTATCTTCTGCTCGCGTTTTGAATTGGCAGCAAAAGTGGTCAAGGGCACCTTGTCATTATCGTATTGATAATCCAAGTCCAGCGATTGATTGTCTGCCAACTGCCAGGTGAGCGAGCCATAGAGCTTGCGGGTCTTGCGCTCTTCTATGGTGTCCTGATTCGGGGTCAGTTCGGGCATCAACCAGGCGTCCTGCTCGGCCACCTCTGCGGTGAACATCAGCCCCAGATTATCTGTGAGTTTGCCCGAGCCAAACAGGTTGGTACGACTGCGATCACCGCCTTCGCCGTCCTGCATCCAACTGTACTCGCTGTCGAGTACCAGTTGCCAGTCATCATCTGGCGCCTTGGTAATCACGTTGATGACCCCGCCAACCGCATCTGAACCATAGAGAGCCGACATGGGGCCGCGAACAATCTCCACTCGGGAGATGGCGTCGATGGGGATAGCGGTCAAGTCAAAGTTACCACCGCGCCACAGACCATTGGAAGAAGAAACCCGTTTGCCGTTGATCAACATCAATATATAGTCTTCATCCATACCACGGATATAGATGCTATTTCGGCCCGAGTCGTTGGTCACCACATTGACGCCGACACTGTTTCTCAGCACATCCCCCAGATCTTTGACCGGCATCAGCTTAATCGCTTCGGCATCGATCACCGAGATTGAGGCAGGTGCAGTACTGAGTTGCTGATCCTTGGCACTGGCGGTAACGACCATATGCTCCATTTCACCTTCATCTGCCTGGGTATAACCACTGACAGCCATGGCGATCAGGCTCAAGGTAAGCAGTTTACGGCACTTATCCAGTTTCATTCTATTCCCCCGATTATCGCGGCGACGATTGCGCCCTATAGCTTGTTGCTTTTGGGTAAATCCAGGTAAAGCCCCTGGTTCCATAGCGCGAAAAAGTAGCATAATTCTTACAACATAGGAATGATATTAGTTATCATTTACAATGTAATACGCGAATGTGAGACAGGCCACTCAAAAGCCCATCAGGGCTGAATTTCAAGCTGAAAATATCACCTTTACCGAGTAAATATTTCGATGAAAAAAACACTGTTTATCCCTCTGACGCTATTGTTCGGTATGCTGGTAGGCTGCAGCGCCCAAAGCCTGGACAAAGAAGGCGCCGGGAAAAAACAGCGATTGACGCTGAACTCCAACATATTAGGGGAATCGCGGGAAGTATTACTGCGCCTTCCCAAACACTGGGACGCCAGGCAGAGCAAGAGCTTTGCCCGTTATGTGATTCTGGATGCCGAGCAGCAGTTTGAGCATCTTGCGCCCATGCTGGATTATCTGGCTTCGGGGGTAAATCCTGCGATACCTGAAGGCGTCATAGTTGGCATCATCAACCGTAACCGTATTCGGGACTTCACTGCGGTGAAACTGGAAACACTACCCGGTGGTAGACCCGCAGGATCGCTTTATCAGCAATCGGGCAATGCCGGCGCTTTTCTCGACTTTCTCGACCAGGAACTTAACCCCTGGCTGAATGCCAGACTTGGGCAACCCGGCCCTACTGTGCTTATTGGTCACTCTTTTGGAGGCTTGTTGGCACTGGAGGCGCTGCGCCGACAACAGCCTATGTTCAATGCTTACCTGGTGCTGGATGCCAGTCTCTGGTACGACAGCCCAACTTATGCCGATGAGCTCGAGCAGGCACTCACTCAGGGCAAGCTAACAGGCAAGCCCCTGTACATGGCGATAAGTAACCAGGCCACCACCCCCGGACTTGGCCGCAATGACTACCACAAACAGCGAAATCTGGCGCTGGCCAAACATCTGTCGGCGCAGCCGTCTCAGCAACTTATATTTCACAGCGAGTTCTTCAGTGACGAAGATCATCACTCCCTGCCTCACATAGGTGTCTATCAAGGTATTCGCTGGCTGATGCACTCGCAACAGTTGGATATTTACGCCGAGGATTTCAGCGTGACGGAAGTGGTCAGTCGCTTCACGCACTTGAGCGAGAGCCAGGGAATTGAAATCAAGCCTCAGTATCATGCACTCAAAGGCTTGCTGCGCCAGACACAAAGACAAAAGCTTGCTCAACAGCAGCGGATATTGACCCAGCTTGTCGAGCATTATTACCCCGGCTCCACCCTCGAATGACTCATACGTAATTCAATGGCAACAAAAAAAGCGGCAACCCTGAGGTTGCCGCTTTTTCAAGATTTGAGCTGCCTGGCTGAGGCCTAATCCAAAAACGCTTCTTCGTCTTTCTCTACCGGAAGTGATTCAATCACTTCATCCTGCAGTTGGTAGTAAGCATCTTGGTACTCATGAATTTCCATAACAACTCCAGTCTATTCTGTAGGGTACAGGGCGTATCTTTTTCTTGGATTCCTGTTAAGTTCAGGTTCCGACGACACTTTATGCCCGATTCCGGCTTTTCGGAGCCTTAGGTGTTTCCCCTAAGGCGGTGCCAGTATAACAGGGCTAGAGAAGGAGTTACAGAAAACTTTCACTTTCGTTACCCCAAACTGGTAAAACCACCTTCAAAAGCTCAGATACCCACCAGTTATGTAGGAAGCACTGAAAGACTTTCAGTTTTTTATGCCCCTGGGTTTTGAGGCGAAATTTTTTAAACACATTGGGTCTAGCGGCGGGCGCTGCAACTGCTATAGCTTAAAGGAGGCCTCCCCGGCCCGTAAATCAGCAAGAGGACGACGCCATGAATCATATTGTCGACTTTGAAGCACGAACTCTCGCCACCCTGCTGGCCAGTGGCGATATATTGGGAATGCGCATGTTTATGGAAAGGATGCAGATGCCCTTGGATGTCCAGGACAGGCTACTGCATCAGGCATCCTGCTTGAGCAGTTTTGATGTCGAAGGCATAGCCGCCCTGTTGGAAGAAGGCGGCCAATCCCTGATCTCTGAACGGCTCGGTTATTGAGTGTTAGAGCCCGGTTCTCCCTCATAGCGATACAGCAACACCTTCAATGCCCTGTCAGGATCCCGGTCTGCAAAGGCCGGTGGGTTATCCAGCTGTTTAACAAACTCAAGTTCTGGTGCGGCGTCACTGACCTGGTTCTGTAAAAAAGCTCTGTCCAGCTCAGGTGCATTAAGACAAAGCAACAGCTCGGCCCCCGGGTTCAAGAGTTGCGGCAGATGACGCAGCAATCGCAGATAGTCTTTGGTTGCCACAAAGCTGCCCTTTTGATTGCTGGGCGGATCGACAATCAGCAAGTCATAGGGCCCGAGTTTTTTAAGTTTGCCCCAGGACTTGAAGATATCATGCCCCAGAAAGCGGGCACCGGCAGTAAGGCCATTGAGCAAATGGTTTTGCTTGCCGATGGCCAGCGCCCCTTTACTCATATCCATATTGACCACCTCATCGGCGCCGCCCTTGAGGGCCGCCACCGAGAACGCACAGGTATAGGCAAACAGATTCAATACTTTCCGCTGAGCACTGTTGGCCATCACCCACTCGCGGCCGTTTCGCATATCCAGAAATAAACCATGATTCTGGCCACGCAGCAGATGCAACTGATAACGGCAACCAAGCTCGCTGGCCAGATGTAGCTCGGGGATCTCGCCGGCAATGAGCTCGGTGCGGGTCTGCCCGGCGGCGCGGTATTGATAGACCAGATTCAGTGCCAATCCCAAAGCTTGCCAGCGTAATTGCAGACGCTCGGTAACCAAGGCCAGTTCTTCCGGCGTCAGGGGTTTAAAGGTGGTCAGCAACACCACAGGCTCAAACCAATCCAGGCATAAGTGCTCGGCGCCGGGATAACGGCCGCCGCGACCATGAAACAAACGGCCACACTCATCGCCTGGAGTCAGGTCGGTGATGGCTTCCAAAAATAACTGCATGAAATCCTCAACTTCTTATTTCTGCCTTTATTCGGCATCGGCTGCCGCTTCATTATCGGCATTTTCCCGCACGGCAATACTGGCCTCGTCCGAGAGCAAGATTGCCAACCAGTTGCCACTCTGGCTCGATTCCAGAGCTATCTTGACTATCATGGTAAGCGGCACGGACAGCAACATGCCGACCGAGCCCAGGAGCCAGCCCCAGAAGATCAACGACAGGAAAACCACCAGAGTAGATAACCCGAGGCCACGTCCCATAAATCTGGGCTCTACCAGATTGCCCATCACCATGTTGGTCGCCAGATACAGGGCGGCAACCCCACCGGCACCCGCGGTGCCCAGCTGCACAAAGGCCAGCAGTACGGCAGGAATGGCGGCGATGATAGAGCCGATATTGGGAATATAGTTAAACAAAAAGGCCACTACGCCCCAGAGCAGCGCATAATCCACCCCCATCAGTGCCAGACCGACACCGACAATAATACCGGTTGCCAGGCTGACCAGGGTCTTGATCACCATATATTGGTTCACCGAGTGCAAGAAACGCTCAATCTGGGACAAACGCATATCAGGGTCATCCAGCGCCAGATGCACCTTACGCGGCAAAGATTGTGCCTCAAACAGCATAAAGACTATGGTGAGCACTATCAGAAACAGGTTGGCCATCACATTGCCCACGCCGGAGAGCGTATTGGTGGTCAAAGACAAGGCCATGCCGGGGTCCAAATAGGTCAACACCTTGTCTTTGGAGATATGGATATTCAGCTCCTTGAGCTTGTCCAATATCCAGGCAAATTGCTCCACCAGCTGTGAGCGGTATTGCGGCAATTGCTGGGAAAACTCATTGATGGAACTGCCCACTACAGAAGCCAGCCAGAGCCCGAGCAACAAAATAATCGCCACCAGCACAAATACAGCCAGGGCGCGGGGCACGCGATAACGGCTCAAGGCATTGATCGCCGGGCTGCAGATAACCGCAATAAAAGCCGACAACACAAAGGGCACCACTATGGCGCTGGCGGCCTTAATTCCAGCCAGTACTATGACCAGGCAAGCCATGATAGCGAATCCTTTCAGCGCCATGGACGGACGGTAGGCTGATGACATAATTGAAATTCCTTGTTGTTCTCTGTCACAATCAGCCGTTGCATCAACAACAAAAAGTAGTGACATGATGAAACCCGAACTAGCTATTATACGCATTAAAAACCTGCGCCTGCGCACTTTTATCGGTATCAAGGAAGAGGAGATCAACAACCGTCAGGATGTGATCATCAATGTTTGCATCCATTACTGCGCCGACAAGGCGCGCAGGAGTGATGATATGGAGCACGCGCTCAATTATCGCACCATCACCAAGGCGATCATTAACCTGGTGGAGGACAACCGTTTCTCCTTGCTGGAGCACCTCACTGGTAAAGTGCTGGAAATAGCCAGCGAACATGAATGGGTAGAGTACGCCAGCGTTGAAATCGACAAGCCTCACGCCTTGAGGTACGCCGACTCGGTTTCACTGCAGCTGAACTACCGTAAACCGGCGTAAGCCAGTCTATACTCTGGAGAAACATTCAATAAGTCAGGGAGAAGGCATGAATATTTTGCTCACAGGTGCAACCGGATTTGTCGGTTCAGAACTGGCGCAGCGGCTGGCAAAACGTCATAGGCTGACTATTTTGAGCCGCAACCCCGCGGCGGCAGAGCAAAAGCTGGCGCTGGCACAGACCCGGTACATAGATTCGCTGCAAACACCAGGACTGCTTGAGGAGATAGATGCCATCATCAACCTCGCCGGTGAACCCATAGTTTCTAAACGCTGGAGCGATAAGCAGAAACAGCGGATCTGCCACAGCCGCTGGGACATCACAGAGCAGTTGGCTAGGCTTGTCCGCAACAGCCAAAAGAAACCCCAAGTTTTTCTCAGCGCCTCGGCGGTGGGTTTTTACGGCCGTCAGGGGCCGGAGCCCATAGACGAAAACGCCACGCCCCATGATGAGTTCAGCCACAGGGTCTGTGCCCAATGGGAGCAAAAAGCCCTGGCGGTTGCCGATCTCACTCGGGTCTGTATCTTTCGCATCGGCATAGTACTTGGCAAAGATGGCGGCGCCTTGGCCAAGATGCTGCCGGCCTTCAAACTGGGCCTGGGCGGCCCGATTGGCCATGGTCGTCAGGGAATGAGCTGGATCATGCGCGAAGACTTGCTGCGCCTTATTGAATTTCTGCTGGAAAATGAAGCCTGCCGCGGCATATACAATGCCACCGCGCCGCAGCCTGTCAGCAATCGCGACTTCAGCAAGGCTCTCGGCAAAGCGCTGCACCGCCCCGCTTGTCTGCCGGCACCGGCATTGGCCCTGCAACTGGCAATGGGTGAAATGTCGACCCTGCTGACCGAAGGCCAGTTTGTATTACCGGTTCATGCCCAGGCCGATGGTTTCGAATTCAACTACCCGGAAATCAACCACGCGATGAAGAACTTATTCGATTAGCACTGACAAGGACTAAGGTCAACGTATCCTCAACCTTTGAATTCACCAACAAAAACGCCCGCTGCTGCGGGCGTTTTTCATCTTAAGCGGTTAAAAGCTCAGGCTGGTGCTGGCCTTTTGTTTATCATTGTCGGTCACGGTCAAGGTCACTTCATTGGCACGACCGCCAATACGCATGGCAACCGGGCCGTTGAATCTTCGCCCATCGTTGAAGCGCCACTGCTGCTTTTTGATATAACCGTCAGGATCATAGCTCTCGGAGATAAACACCTGCAGCAACCAAAGATCCAGATGGCGGATAACCGCCACAGGCTCGGTCGGCTCAGGGGCTATCTCAACGGTCACCTCACGGCTGACACTGTGCTGGGCACCTTTGTCGTCAGTCACGGTCAAAGTGATGAGGTAGACGCCGCTTTGCTGGTATTCATGACTCACCTGCTCGCCAAAGGCTTGAGTACCATCCCCCAGATCCCACTCCTGGCTCACCAACTCACCGTCGCTATCACTCGACGTGCTAGAGAGCGCCACCGCAGCACCATTTTGCTGCACTGAAAACTCGGCAACCGGTGCCTGATTGGCCGCGGCAAAGTCCAGGGCGATGATCACAGGGTCGTGATCCGATGAACGGAAGGCATCGTTGCTGTAGAAACTTTGCAGTTGCTCCGGCGTCTTGAACTCAGTGTTATAGTCCAGCACTCTGGGTTCATCGGTATTGATATGCCAATCGGTAACATCACGAACATTGGTCAGCATGGCTTCATTGGCCAGTGCATGATCTAACTGTCCCGACTCACCTGAGAACACATAGGAGTATGCTGAAGGCTTACCAAGCTCGCCAAACAACTCGGCGTAACCGGCATTGGCCAGGGTTGTCAGTGGATCTTCCTTGGCATAGGCATTGAGATCCCCTATCACCAGTACCTTGTCACCCTGATATTCAGTCTGCAGGAACTGGCCTATCGCCATGGCAGCGCGGGTTCGGGTCAAATTACAGTTACCCTGGCCGTCGTTCATGTCGGGATCGCCCAGCGCATTACAATCACTGCCCTTGGACTTGAGGTGGTTGACCGCCACCACAAAGTTATCCTCACTGTCGTTGACGCTAAACTTCTGGGTCAGCATGGGACGGTTCTTGCCATCGTTGAACAGCACCTGACCATTGTCATCCAGCGCCGAATTACTGCTGTCCAGAATCGCCGCTACCCCTTCCGGGGTGACTCTGTCCTGACGATACAGAATACCGACGCTGATCTCATCGTTGCCAATGCGATTAACCTGTGGCGCCAGATAGCGATAGCTGTCAGTGCCAATGGCGTCGTTGAGACCGCGGGCCAGATCGGCAATTGCCGAGTTACTGTCGAAACCATCGTTCTCGATTTCCATCAAACCGAAGACATCGGCGTTAATGGTTTTCATCGCCGCGATTATCTTGGCTCGTTGGCGCTCAAACTCCGCTTGAGTATCGGCGCCACGGGAGGTGGGGAAACCGCCGCCCTGGCCATCGCCGTTAAAATAGTTGAGCACGTTGAAACTGGCAACTGTCAAGGCATCGAGACGATTCAACTCAGGCTCGGACGCTCTGGGATTGGCGGCAACAAAGTTGACGGTATCGACCGGCATCAAACGGTAAATACCAAAACCGTAATGCATCACCGCGGTGAGGTTTGTGACAGTATCACCGACTCTGAGCGGGTTAGCGGCGCTCAGACCCGGGGCCGGATAAATAACAGGATCCGGATTTTGTGCCGTCAGGCCATCGTCAAGCACTATGGAATCCAGGGCATTGGCTGCCGTAACCGCCAAGGCATCGGCGCCGGGATTGGCTACCTGAGTACCGATAAAGTGACGGCTTGAACCCAACAACACCTCACCATAACGGCCAAGGTTGTAGACTTCGTTTACCGTAAGATGCTGCTCAAAGCTGACCAGCATGCCTTCGAAGGCTTCAAGTGCACTGCTGTCATTGACCGGCAGGCTCACTCTGGCTGCACTCGGCAGAGGTTGTGATGTGGCACACAAGGCCTTGGCACTGACATTGGTCAGTTCGGTCAAGCCTTGATATTCAGTGACCTGAGCCCGCACCCGAATTCGGTCGCCTGCCTGATAACCACTGGCGCTATTGCCTGTGTACAGGAACACCCCTTCCGAGGTTAAAGGATCGGCATCCGCTTCGGCATCGGCCATCTGCAGGAACAATCCCTTGAGACCCGCTTCCTGGTTACTGGTGACTATTGCTTCCACTTCCAGGGTTTCACCAGCCAATGGACTGGCCTCGCCGCTACCCTGCAATGCATGAATGGGTGTAGCCGCATCGCCGCAAACCAGGGCGCCATTACCGGGATCTGTCGGCTCACCCGGCTCGCCGGCATTACCGCCAAAGGCCCCCAGATCGTCGATATTATCGATGGCAAAGCCGTCCCAACCACTGAGGTCGACCGCATCGAAGGGGTCGAGATCCGCACTCAAGTTGTCCAGCTTACGCCTTATGGTATTGTTTTGAGTGGAAACATCACCGCTGCCCCACTCGGAGCCTGGATCCACCCCAACCTGGCCCAGGCTGTCGACCACCTCACCATTACGGCTCAGCACCAGGGCATCATCACCGTTGAAGAAACTGGCGCTGCTGGTTTGCTGCGCCAACGCCAGGATTGCAGCGTCGGCATCATTGTCGGCCAATACATGAGTGCCACCGGCGGCCAGCATGCCGCTCAGGGCAATGCTGCTGCCTGCACTGCTACTGCCATTGAAGAAGATATCCAGCTGATACTGGCTGAGATCGACAGCTTGACTGCCGGTGTTAAAGAGCTCGATGGCCTTATTATTGCCTGAACCTTCAACGTATTCGGAAATGATCACTTGCTCACTCGCCTGAGCCTGGGCAGCAATACTGCCCACGGCCAGGGCAAGCAGACTTGCCTTGGTTAACATATTGACCCCTGAAATATATCCTGATTATAGTGATTTTCTTATTTATCAATAAGTAATGTTATTTCCACATCTCCGCATCCGGAGAAGCAGCCACTATAAAGGCCACAGGTTACAATCAAGTTGCAATATGTAAAATATTTATCAAACTTTAGTGTTAGTTAATTAGTCTTATCAATGAGTTAGCTTGGAGTAAACCGTAAAAAAACCTAAGTCACTCTAGTGGTCTAATGAACACGGCCTTACCACTCTTAGGTTCAAAGCGGTTTAAGTTGGCCGTCACGCAGGCCCACTAACATCAGCTCCCCGTCAGTGCCCAATCTAAGCTCGCCATAACGTCCCTGACTGAAATGCTCCGCCTGGCCCTCCTCAAAGAAAAAAGCCTGGCTCGCCAATTGCACATCTCCCTGACGGACTTTAAACGGCAAGCGTCTTTGCTGCTGCAACAAAGGAGCCTCTGGGTCACTCTCCAGCGCCACAAAAGCGGCGCGCTGCTGCTCATCGAGACTCACTCTGAGCCAGCCCTGCATATTGTCCTGAAACTGCCCTTTTGCGCGCAGCTCATTGGCCAATTGCCGGGCCAATTTATAGTCGAGTTGCATATAGTCCCCCTGCATCAGCGAACGGGGATCCACCGGGGCCAGCTCAAGTAAGATGGGCTCACCGTGCTGCCAGAGTTGCTCTTTCTGCCACACGGAAATGTTGATGACCAGCAAACAAAGCAGCCCCCACACGAGGCACAACCCCATGATTTTGGGCGTCAATTTGGGTTTCACCACTGCTCACCCCCATTCTGCGCCGCCAGCCACTCAGGCCTGTCGCTCAAAGGCTTCAGCGCAAACCAAAGCAGTAGCAGGCTCACGCCAAGCAGCATCAGCAGCAAGGATTTTTCCAACAAGGTTTGCTGCAACGAGTAATAGTAATAACCGCAGTAAACCGGCATCGCCAGTACCCCGAGCCAGAGCAGCAAGCGCTCGGCCAGCACAAAGCCGAAAACCGCCACCAATGCGCCGGCGATAAGCCCGGGGATCCACCAAAACCAAACCAAGGCCGACAGCAGTCCCAGTAGCAACAGCATCTGCGAACGCCCATCCAATTGATGCCGGATTGCGTTCATTCGACTGCCGAAAAGACGCCAAAGTTGCCACAGCAGCAAAGCTTCAAGTAACCATTGCGCGCCCTGCAACATAGCCGGGCTCATACCGGGATCCTTTAACTCCCAGACGCCTTCCAGCCAAACCAATTGCGGCGTTTGACAAAAGAGCAGTGCCAAGGTCATGGCCATGGCAAGGGAGCGCCAGCGAAGCGGCGCCTTGCCCCAGTCGGCCTCATGGCGCCAGAGCAGCACAAAGCCCAGTAGCAGTGCCGGCGTCACCAAGGGTAATAATAAAAGTGTCTGCAGCAGCGCAATCAAGGCCAATAATGCCAGCAGCGCGCAACTGGACCGGGTCAAATAAGGTGGCAGCAGATACCAATGAAGCGAGGCCGCCAGAGCCAGCATCAACCACCAGCGCCAGGAAGCCACTTCAAACAGCAGCTCATCAAAGGCGATGCCATAGAGCACCAAGGCGGCCACGGCAAAGCTCAAGGCAAACTGAGAGATAAACAGTCCACTTTGACCTCGGCTCAAACCAAAGGCCACTGCAGATGCCGCCAGCGCGAGGCTCAGCAGCAACCCAGGCTGAATATCGTCCAACAATAACGCCAGGCCGGTGCCGATGAAACCCAGCAAACAGATCCCGGCTAACCAGCCAAACAGGATAAGCATCGCCTTGAGATACCAGGGACTTTGCAACTCTGGAGTCTCTTGTGCCACATCCCCCGAGACAATGCCTGCCTGCTGCAGCCGTTGCCAGAAAAGGCTGTCCGCATTAGGGACGATTTGCTCATCCTCCCTAGGCTCTGTGTCGGCAGTCGCATCTTTGTGTTTTTGGGCCTGTTGCTCCGGTACCGCGGCCAGATAGTCAGCCTGCAAGCGCTTTAGCAGCAAGGCGGCGACTGAGGCACTGAGCAGCACGCAAAGCGTCATCAGGGCAAACAGCAGTACCACGGCATCACCGTCAAACACTTCAGACAGCAAGCGCAGCAACCAGAGATCAAACAGCGCTGCCGTGCTGAAAAGCCCGAGCGCCATGCCGTAGAGTTTACGCCTTGTGTGGTAGCCTCGTATCTGCGCCGCGGCAACCACCCCGTAGAGAACCACAGCAATAAACTGCTCTGCGCTCAAGGAGTCGAACAGTGTCCAACAACTCGCCAGCAACAAAAAGCCCCAACCGAGCAACCCGCTGGTTACCTCGCTGAGGGGGATGCCTTGCTTGTCTGTCAGCGCAAAACGAAGCAGGCATTGATGCAGCAGCCAATTAAGCGCAAACAGTGACCAAGGGATGGCGAGCCTGTCATCCCCCAGCAAGCTAAACAGGTCTGCAAACGGCAATGAGGTTATCTGCAATAACAAGTACAGGGTCAGGTTCAACAGCAAGATAAGCAGCAGATAACCGGCTTCCAGTTTCAAAAATACCACCCAGGGCAGAATAAGCAGTGCCCACACGGCAAACAACTGCCAGTTGTCGGCCTCTTGCTGATAGCTCTGGCCGATAAAGGCCAGCAAGACGCCGACAAACACACAGGCCACAAACAGGAGCCAGGGCAAAGCGGCTTGTGCCTTGTCGGCAAGGGGTGACTTTAACCATCGGCTCAATGCAAAGGCCAGCAACAAACAGCCCAGCAAACCGGTTTCCAATAACGCCAACTTGCCCATGCGCGGCAAAGCGGCCCAGTTGTAGGCAAAAAAGCAGATAAGCGCCGAAGCAAAACAGAGCGCAGCACACCCCAGCAGCAGAGGGTTAAAAAAGCTCAGACTCTGCTTGGCCCCTGGTGATGGCAGCAATCCCAAAGCTTTGCGCCACGCCGTCCCCGAGACAAGATGTTGCGAATGCCATAAATAGAGTCGCTGCTTGGCCTGGGCTCTGTGTTGTTGCAAAGCATCCATGAAATGACCTGCCCACTTTCCTTGAAAGAATTAGGTTCCTATATTTAATCACAAGATCAAACAGATCAGCACAGTTGTAGGCAGAGCCTGTGTGCCGACAGTTTCTATCCAGAGGAACATCGACACAATGACAATAAAGCGCCTGTCTAACCGTTGCCGCTTTTGCAGAACACGCCCTTGCGAGCGCCGGCCATGGCGCCAAAACCTCTGACAGCGAAGAAAGAAACCTCTGTCAGTCCCGTTGCAAGGCAATTATGGGATCCAGTTTGGCCGCCTTCTGCGCCGGATAGAGGCCGAAGCCGACCCCGATACTCATACAAACCCCGAGCGCCAGCAGTATCGCAAAGGGAGACCAAGCCACAGGCCAACCGGCCGCTGTTGAAATAAGCAGCGCCAGTCCCAGCCCCACAACTATGCCAAACAGACCGCCGGTAGCAGAAATAGCGATACTTTCAATCAAAAACTGCCGGGCGATATCCTTGCGCCTGGCCCCCAGCGCCCGCAGCAAACCTATCTCGGCGGTACGCTCCAAAATGGTGGCCAGCATAATGTTCATAATGCCAATCCCGCCCACCAGAAGCGAGATCCCGGCGACACAGGCCATGACGATATTGAAGATCTGTTGGGTCTTCTGATGTTGGGCCAAAAGGTCGGCCGGCACCACTATGTCATAGTCCTTCTCACCGCCATGACGGCGCTGCAACAAATGATTCAGGCTCTTGGCCGCCAGCGAAGGCTCAACCTCTTCCCTGAGCGACAGCTTGATCATGTCCAGCTCATCTTCAAGCGCCTTGAACTGCATCTTTTTCAGGGCGCTCGACAGTGGAATGAACACCTGATTGCGCTCGCCCCCAAGCTTGACGCCCTGGATTTTAGACTTACCGCGATTGGCATCGGCCAAGATACCCACCACGGTAAACCATTGATGATTAATCTTGATGTGCTTGCCAAGGGCGTTGCCCTTGGGAAACAGGCTGCGAGCCGCCTCTGGTCCCAACACGGCGACCTGGCGGTAGTAGACCTCATCCTGCTCGGTAAAAATCTGCCCTTCATTGAGCTTTAGCGACGTCAACCCAAAATAGCTGGGAGTCACCCCCATCACACTGGCATCGCTACGCCCTTCGGCGGAAAACAGACTGAAGACTTTTACTTCCTTGGCGGCGCCCCAATCCTGAATAAAAGGCAAGGTGTCTCTGGCACTGTCGATATCACGCAGGCTCAGGCCGACACTATGTTCACGAATCGATTTCAGCGCCTCGCCGTCATTGCTGCGGCTGTTGACCACCAGATTGCGAACCCCCATGGATTCAATCATCTTCAAGGCTTCACGCTCGGCACCTTCACCGACGCTGAGCATGGCTATAACGGCGCCGACACCGAATATCATCCCCAGCAGTGTCAAGGCGGTACGCAGTTTGTGGTGGCGCATCTCATCGAACGCCTGGGTAAATCCTTGCCATAGTCCTATTATCGAACTCATAGCTGACTCCTCTTGGGTGGAGTTGTCAGGGCTATTACATCACCGGGATTGAGCCCGGCGATAATTTCGGTGCGGTTAAGGGATCTGTGCCCCGGAGTCACATCCCGGCGCATAAAGCCGCCGCCCTGCTTAAGATACACCCAGTAGCGGCCGTCTTTTTGAAACAGGGCCTGATTGGGCACAGTCAATACATCATTGAGATCCAGCACCTGCACCTTGGCATTCACTTGCCTTCCCGGCTGCATAATGGCCGGCAGAGTTTGCTCCAGGCTGATGGTGAACTGGAAATAGTTCACCGGGCTATCTCTGTCTTTGGGCTTGGCCAGCGCATCGACCTGGGTCACAGTGCCGCTAAAGGGTCGCTCAGGATAGGCATCCAGAGTCACTGTGGCCTGCTTGCCGATGGCCAGCCCCACAGCTTCCGATTCAAGCACATAGACTCTTGCCTGCATCACGGAAGTATCCGGCAATATGCCTATGGGGAATCCGGACCAGATCATGTCCCCCACCACGGGAAAGGCGCCATCCCAGCCTGCCTGATAGACAAACAGCCCGTCGTGCGGCGCGATAATCTCCATCTGTGTCAGATTACCCTGATACCTGTCAATCTTGGCCTGATGGCCTTTCTGTTTCAGCTTGATAAGCGCCTGCTCGGCATCGGCCTGCGCCTGGTGCTGAGTGCCGCCCCACTGGAAATAATCCAGCTTGGCATCCAAATATTCCTTGTTGCGCATCTGATCTATGATGTTGATTTTGGTGTAAACCCGCTCATCCGCACTGAAAAAGCGCTCGGCCAACTGCCGCTCATTACCTGTGACCTTGCTTCCCAAAGTCAAACTCTGGCTCAAGGTGAGATCTTTCTCTGTCTGGATCTTGGCATCCTGCGCCAGGCGCTCAAAGTCGAAGGCTTCCATCTGCAAGCGAAACGACTCCCTTGTATCATCGAGCCTGGCCACCACATCACCGGCCTTGACCTGGGTAAAGTTGTTCTGGATCCAGGCCAGGGACTGAGGCCCACGTAACCCCGTGGGCACCACAACGGGAGTGGACTGCGCCGCTTCCAGCTCACCGCTGGCGGGGATATTAACCTGAAACTCGCCACGGCTGACTGTCATGGTGAGCACACCATCATTACTGCTCGGTTGGCAGCCACTCAAGGCCAAGGCTATCAAGGCCTGCATTATCAAGGCAAAGGTGATTAGCAAATGATTCTTCATGGCAGCAATACCTCATCGCCCACTTGCAAGCCGGTGAGTATTTCAACCTGATCGCCCCCCATGGCACCGACCCGCACCGACTGTTTGCGAGCCCCCAAGAGCCCGTCCAGCAGCACATAAGGATGACCGGCCTCGTAATGCACCGCATCCTGAGCCACCAGAGTACGCTGACTGTCATCGGCAATTTCTATGCTGATCTTGGCGGTCATTCCCGGGCGCATCAACTCGGTATCCGGCTCGTCTATACTGGCAACCGCATCGAACACCACCAGAGGAACCTCCTGGCTTTTGTTACGAAAAACTGCACCCAACTCTTTGATTTTTCCTGTAAAGACTTTATCAGGATTGGCATCCAGACGGATCTTGAGTTGCTGGCCCAGTTTGACTCTGCGGGCTTCTACCTCAGGGATCGCCATATTGACCTGCATGCTGTCGAGATCAGGAATGGACAACATCACATCACCGGCAAACACAGATTGGCCCTCTTTGAGCTTGTTGCCCTGAGGATCGTTGCCATAGACCACCATACCGGCACGGGGCGCCACCAAGGTCATCGAGGCGATACCCTTTTTCAGCGCCGCCACTTCGGCGGCGAACTTCTGCCTGTCTCCGTCGAGCATGGCTTCCCGTTGCCTGGCGCTCTGGGCCTCCAGTACCAGTTGCTGCTGCACCAGAGCCACCTTGTCACGGGCGATCACCGCGTCACGCTGGTACTTTTCTTTATCCAGCGCCGCAACAGTGTCATCAGAGAGGGCAAACTTACGCTCGGCCTTGTCCAAACCCATTTTGGCCTCAGCCAGTTGCAACTTGAGCTCCTCCATCTTCTTGGCATTACGCAGCTTGGAGGTCTGCAAGTCCTGCACCGTAGCCTCAAGCTCGGCCGATTTGACCGACAGCCTTTGAGTCAGTTCCGAGGTATCCAACTGAGCCACCATCTCGCCACTTTCCACCTCGCTGCCTTCCGGCGCCAGCTGCTTGACCTGGTATTGCCAGATCCGCCGCATTACAGGCGGCATTAAAGACACGGTATCGGCCGCCACCAGCTCGCCGGTGACTTCTATTTTTTGACTCAAAGGCCCCTGCACTACCTGAGTGCTCACCCCATCACTGCACGCGCTCAGCGCAAGCAGTGCCAGCCAGGCCAAACTAAAGCGCTTCATGTTTGCCTCCGGTTTCCACCAGTACACTCATGCCGGGGATCATGGCGATATCATCAGGCGCCTTGAAACGGATCCCCACTTCAAACCAGTTACTGCGGCCCCAGGCCGGTAGATTGATGGCCTGGCGACCGATACTAGCAACTTGTCCGGGAAAGGCGCGCTCAATTTCCGCATCCAGACGCATGATCACGGCTTGCCCGGGTTTCAGGCGATCCACATCCACCTCATTGACCCAGGCGATCACTTCCAGATCTTCCATAGCAGGCACAGTGGCGATTTGTCGCCCCACTTGCACCGTATCTCCCACCTCGAATTTTTTATTGCTCCAAGGCTCCCGTCCAAGCAGCAAAGGGCCGGCGATTTCGGCTTTCAGCTCCAGGCTGTCCAAGTCCTTGAAGGCCTGGGCCAACTCGAGCGCCGCCTTTTCCTTGTCAATCTTCAGCTGTGCCAGGGTCGCCTTCTCGGTATCCAGAGCTTCGGCCAGTGCCTGCTTGGCCTTGGTCACCTCGGCATTTAGCTGCAGCAGCTTGAACTGATTGTCGGCGTACTCCTTGGCAGCGATAAAATCTGCCGGCACGGCCGCCACCAGTTGCGCCTTTTCCTGCTCCAGTAACTGCTTTTTCAGCTCGAACCTGGCTTGCAATACCTTGGATTTGAGCTCTATGGTCTGGCTTTGCTCCTGCGCCGACACCCTGAGCATGCTGGCTTCCAACTGTTCTATCTGGTTGGCCACCTGACTCTTGTCAAACACCACCACCACTTGCCCGGGAGAGACCAAAGAGCCCTCGGGTAACATCCACTGAATTTGATAGCGCCAGGCATCACCGGCCTTGGGGACGCTGAAGGTCTGCGACTTGGCGGAACTGACTTTACCTGTCAGTAGCAGCTGCGCGGCAGGCGGCGACTTGGCATCCGCTCCCTTGTCCGTTAAAGGCTCCAATGGAGAAGCTATCGAAGAAGACGAGCCGGCCGCCGCCGGTATCGCGATTTCTGAAACAGCCAAGCTTGAAAAAGTCAGGCCAGAGACCGCCAGGCTCAAAAGTAAAAGAGAATCAGGCCGCATTAGCCCTCCTGTCACTTTGCAGGCAACCATCACGCATACGGATAACCCGCTGGGCGTAAGCGGCCACTTCCTCTTCGTGGGTCACCAAAATGATGGTTTGCCCTGCGGCATGCAGCTCGGTAAACAGCGCCATGATCTCAAGCGAAGTCTTGCTGTCCAGCGCCCCGGTGGGCTCATCGGCCAGTAAAATGGCCGGGCGATTGACCAGGGAGCGAGCTATCGCCACCCGCTGACGCTGACCGCCGGAGAGTTGGTTGGGCCTGTGATCCAGTCGCTCTCCCAGTCCGACACGCCTCAGCAATTCTATGGCGTGGGTTTCATCGCCCTGCCCTTCTGGGCTGTATCGCAGCGGCAGCATCACATTTTGCAGCGCCGTGAGTCGCGGCAAGAGGTGAAAACTCTGGAATACGAAACCTATCTGGCGGTTACGCACCGCAGACAAGGCATCGTCATCCAGTTGTCCCACCTCTTCGCCATTGAGCAGGTAACTGCCACTGCTGGGTTTATCCAGGCAGCCGATGATATTCATCAGCGTCGACTTGCCTGAACCTGAAGGCCCCATAATGGCCACAAATTCATTGGCTTGAATGTCGAAACTGACTTCATCGAGCGCTCGCACACAGGCGTCGCCCATCTGATAGGTTTTGCAAAGTTGTTGAAGCTTTATCATTGCTCTTGTGGGTATTGCGACAGGCGCTCAACCACTCCTTGTTATTGTCTGCAGCTTTGAACCTTGGATAAAGGTGCAAGTTCCCTATTTAATGCCAAATTCCAGCGCCGGGCCGCAAGCTAATTGTAAGCTGACATTTCAGCGCCCGAGAACCAATGCTGTGATGCCCTCAAACAGCTTGAGGCCGATGCAACGCTTCTTGGTGTAATTCGGGCCGGGCTCATGAATTCTTGCCTAGGAATCGGGCTTAGGGCCTGACTTACGGCTTGACTTACGGCATAGCCCCTATCCAGGCAAACAGGGCCGCAAGGCCGTAAAGCAGCGGCGGCAACAGGCTCTGGCCACTTTTTTGCCCGCCAAGCAGTCTGGCATAGAGATGCCAGACCATCAACAGCAGTAGGTTGAGAACAATAAAGAGTATTAAACCAAATACATAAGTTTCCGGCATCAACTCAAATGCGCAGGCTATCAAGGCCAGACTGGCAGTAAGCAGGAAAGGTGTGAAACTGAGATCCGCAAAGCATCCTTGCTGTTCACGCCCGCTGGCGCGGCTATGGTTTTCCAGTGACCACAGGCCGCCTTGCCGGCGTTCGCGGGCAGAGGAGCGGATCCTGGGCCAGAACTCAATCGCGAGCGCGAGCAAGATGATAAAAGCGGCCAGTAACAGACTCAAAAGCATATTGCCTCCCTTCCTTGGACAAAGAGACAGGCGGCGGCCGCATTTTATTGCATCACATGTTAGCCATTATCCAGTAGTCGAGGCGCTTTTGCGGCTCGGCCAAGATGGTTTTACAGCTGTCTTTGTATTGGCTCATCAAACCGCCCAAACTCTTGCTGTTGCCCATGGTTTCCAGCATTTCGGCACGGGCTGCTGCCACGCCTTTCTCGGCATCTTGCGCCGAACTGTACTGGGCAGCTAAAGCTTCGGCATCCTTGGCGGATTGCTTGAGTCTATCTCCAACGGCGGCCATCTGAGGTGCATTCATTGCCCCTATGGCTTCAGAACTTATCTGATAATAGGCGGCGCATTGTTGCAACTCGGCGCTAAAGGCCTCCTCGGCGGGGCCGGCGAGCACATTGGCACTGGAAAACAAGCCGATGGTGGCAAAGACAGACAAAGCAGTTTTTTGGGACATCTTGGTGATCCTCTTGATATCGATGAAGGCAAGCTACTTTAGTGCCTAATGAATTTCAAGGTTTTAGAGTCAGACTGTAATGGAAAAATTCATTGTCCCGGACAAAACCAATGGACTCATAGAGCGCCTGCGCCCTGACGTTATTACGCAGGGTTTCGAGGATCAACTCATCAATGCCCTGCGCTTTGGCATAATTCAGCGCGGCATCGAGCAGCGCACGACCTATGCCGACACACCTGGCATGTTGAGTAACATAAATATCATTGAGGATCAGCAGCGGCGCCGCCCGCAGCGAAGAAAAGCCGGGATAGAGCTGCACAAACCCCAAAGCCTGGTTTTGCTCATCCGGCAGATAAAAGATCACGGATTCATCCCGCTTAAGCCTTTGGCTGATAAAGCTTAACGCCAGTTCGGGCTCGCTGGGATAACCATAAAACTGACGATACTCATCAAACAGCGGTGAGATAATCTCGGCATCCTGTGACTGTGCCCGAATAACTTGCTTTAGCATGAATGGTTTCCCTTCGATTCAATATTGTCCTAAGTGGCGCTTACTCACTGTGCGAGTTCGACACGGTACTGATCACTGTAAAATGCCAGCCTGTCCTTGAGGCCTTGCTTCACCTCTGGCCATTCGCTGTCAATGATGGAATAAACCACTGTATCCCTGACGCTGCCGTCCTTGAGCAGTCTGTGATTGCGTAAGATGCCATCTTGCTTGGCCCCCAGGCGGGTGATGGCCTCCCGCGAAGCCTGGTTGTGAAAATGGGTTCTGAACTCCACCGCCATCACATCCAGGGTCTCGAAGGCGTACTCCAGCAACAACAGTTTGGTTTCGGTATTGATGGCGCTGCGCTGCACGCTCTTGGCATACCAGGTATACCCAATCTCCAGCCGTCGGTTGGCTTGATCCCAGTTGCAAATGCGGGTACATCCAACGATTGCACCGCTGTCTCGGCTACGTACTGCAAAGGCCAAGGCTTCACCGCGCTGCTCACTGTCCAAAGCCTGCTGGATATAGTCCTTCATCTCATCCGGATGCGGCACGTTGGTGTACCACAAGCGCCACAACTCACCATCGGCAACCGCCAACGACAGCGACGGCAGATGATCCTGACTCAAAGGTTCGAGGATCACATGTTCTCCGGTCAAGCATGCTTCCAGTCCCATGATTTGCCTCCCTAATAATGCAAGATAATGATTTAACGCTTGTTTAAATACCAGACTAACATGAATAAATCATTAAACCAGATTAAATGTTAACAAATGGTTTCTTTCAAAACGACTGTAAAAATCAAAGCCAATGATAACAGCAGGTCAGTTCAAAGGGCACGGCAATAAATTGAAATGCGGAGGGGAAATAGCTAACAGCAAAGAAAGCACAATGACCCAAATAAAGCTCGGTCAATTAACAAATACTATGATGCCCAAGCCTCCCTAAACTATGTCACACACGGAGAGACTTGGGCATAAACAGGCAACCTTGTTAACGCAGGATCATCTGCGCCCGCTCTGGGCCAACAGAGATCATTTTCACCGGAACACCCATCAGCTCTTCAACCCGCTGCACGTACTTTTGTGCCGCCAGTGGCAGGCTCTCAAAGGTGCGGCAAGCCGTGATGTCTTCGCTCCAGCCTTCCATCTGCTCATAAACAGGCGCCAAAGCAGAGGTTTGTGGCCAAATCGGGTTTTCGCTGTGATCGCCCTGATAATCGATGCAGATTTTCAGATCCTGCATCCCACTCAAACAATCCAGCTTGGTCAGCGCCACTTCGGTCGCCGCCTGCAGCTCGACACCGTTGCGGGTGGCCACAGCATCGAAATAGCCCATATCACGGGGACGCCCGGTTACCGCGCCGTACTCATTGGCGGCTTCGCGGAAGTTGTCCTGCTCTTCCATGGCGGTGATCAAGGTGCCGGTTCCAACGGAGGAGCTGAAGGACTTGGCTACCGCAATCACCCGCTCGGGGCGCAGTGCCGGTAAACCACTGCCAAGACCGGCATAAGCAGCGGTCACGTTGGAAGAAGTGGTCCAAGGGTATTCACCGTAAACCAGATCACGACCCGCGCCCAACTGGGCTTCAAACAGCAGGTTTTGATCTTTTGCCTGCAGCGCTTTCAGCGGCTCACTCACGTTGCAGATGGCATCACGCCAAGGGGCAGACACTTCCAGCAACCAGGCGGTCATCTCTTCTGCGGTTTGCGAAAATTCAAAAGAGGGATACAGCGCCTTAAGCTGCGGCAGTTTCCAGTCCAGCATAAACTGGATACGTTCACGCAGTACTTCAGGCTGCTTCAACCAACCCACCAGAATGCCTTTTTTCATTACCCGGTCACCGTAAGCCGGGGCAATGCCCTGGCGGGTAGAACCATAAGCGCCGTCACCGAGACGCTCTTCTTCCAGAGTATCTTCAATGGCGTGGATTGGCAGGCACAGAGTCGCCCGGTCGGAAATGCACAGATTGACATTGACGCCGGCGGCTTTCACCTCGGCAATCTCTTCGGAAAGTGGCGCCGGGCTTATCACCATGCCAGGGCCCAATACCGCCAAACAACTTGGATTGAATACGCCGCTAGGCAGTTGATGCAGTTTGAATGTACCAAAGTCATTCACAACTGTGTGGCCGGCATTGTTGCCGCCCTGAAAACGTATACTCGCCGCCGCGCTATCTGCCAGATAGTCCACGATACGGCCTTTACCTTCATCACCCCAGTTTGCACCAACTACAACAATAGACGACATTTCCAGTTCTCCTAAACAAAAACCTGTCTATCCTATGACCACGGCATGAATAAGAAAAATTAATAATCATTATAAGCTTGATAAGAAATCCATATCAGGATATTTTGCATCGGAATCGAAGATAGTGGGCAATTGCCATGACCAAGCCGCCAACCATAAAGCGCCTGCCCCTCAAACGTCAAAAGTACCGTTTAAAAAACCCTTAAAGAGGCTGCTATGCTCGAACTCCATTGGCTTAAGACCTTTGTCACCCTGGCCCGCCTGGAACACTTCGGCAAGGCAGCCAATGAACTGCATATGACCCAACCCAATGTCAGCTTGCATATCAAGCAGTTGGAGCAAACCACCCGGGTAAAGCTGATTGAGCGTAATCCATTTCGGCTGACCCAAGCCGGTGAGCGCTTGTTAAGGAGTGCACACAACACCCTGATGGAGCTGCAAAGCTGCCAGGCCGATCTCAACGCCATCAATGATCTGTGCCAGGGCACCATGACCATAGCCGCCAGCGATATCATTTCCAGATGGCTGCTGATAGGCCCTTTTCAGTCGTTCAAAACCGAATTCCCCGGCATCGACCTGACGTTGCTGAACACCACCTCCTCCCAGGCAGCAGACCTGGTAAAAAGTGCCAAGGCCGATCTCGGCTTTGTTATGGCGCAAAAAGAGAGTCAGCCGCTGCATTTTACCGAGCTGAAACAAGTAAAATGGTACGCCTTGGGCAATGATCTCAAGACCTGGCAGAAGGGTAAAGTCCCAAGCCCGCAGGAAGCACCTACCTTGATACTGCTGGGACATGATACCCGCACCCGGGATCTGATTGACCCGGCGCTTCCCGAGCTCAAACTACCGGAATATCGCATCATGGAAGTGGGCAGCGTGGATGCCCAAATAGACTGGGCCGAAGCCGGTTTCGGTATTGCCATAGTGCCGGACTTTGCCCTGCATCCCAAACTCAATTTGCAGTCCTGCATGACGCCACTGCCCAGTTTCCCCTCGGCCAGCCTGGGATATATAGTGCGCCAGAACCAAGTGCTATCCAAAGCCATCAAAAAACTGCTCCATTGGGTAGATGAAGAGATTCTGCGCTCACCGAGTGTTAGCTGAAGCTACTGCATAAGCCTGATGCCCCTGGATTTAGCTTGTGCTCAAAAATACCGCCCAGAGGCAACATGCCAGTAGTGTTATTTATGGTAGTTCATAGCTACCGGCTACCCGAAACCAACCGGCTATGCTGGCGCGATCTTTATGGGTTGGCAGTACTTCATGGGGGAAACGCTCGCTCAGGAAGATCACCAGAGTGCCCATTCTCGGCGGGATCTGCTCAAGCAAAGCGTCGTCCTCTTCATAGAGCATCAGCTCACCGCCATCACCCTGTTGCCAATCGGGGTTCAAAAAAAATACCGTGGTCAGGATCCGGTTGCGACTGCCCCGCAGCGCATCTAAGTGTTTACGGTAAAAAGTACCAGGGCGATAAAAGGCGTAATGGCTTTCATAATCGAATAGCCCCATAAACAGGCGCTGGTTAAGCCCATGACGCAAGCAGGCCATGTATTCCAAATAGTCGGCATCCGGTTGCTGTGCTTCATGCAACCAGCGGATCCTGTCTGAACGTATCTCCTGTTCGCGAACACGCTCATTGCCACGGCCGATTTCAGCCCAGCGAAAACTCTCTACCGGCGAGTGGTTAACCTTATCCAGCAACGCGCGGCTCAATGTCTCCGGCAGCACATCCTCAAGCACTATGTATCCCTTGTCCGTAAGTGCATCGGCAATCCTGTCCAATAGTTCATCATTTAACAGCGAAACCAAATGGGTATCCTCTCTGAAATGCTGCGGCTGTTGTTGCCTGCGTACTGACAAAGCCACAACCTAAAAAGCCCCCACTAGAATAAAGCAGGGGCTGGTTCTGATAGTTGCGGATACTAGAGCATTCGATTTAGGCTGACAATCAAAATAAAACCTTTAATTCATATAGTTACAACACTAAGCATCTATTCTCAAAGCGGTTCTTCAAGCTAAACAAGGTGCAAATTCAAGCGCTTGAGTTGTAGCTTGAATCCATTGACGGGAAAAATCGGCTCGCGCCGGTTGGGAAGTGAATTATCTTCTATACTCTCAAACAGGATTATGACTGTAAAACAGTGAATTATGGGATCAGAACGTCAACCAACGCGTCAGTTCTATGTTCGTGCCGCCATCATAGCCGCCGAACTGGAAAAGACTCAGGGCCACTGTAAAGAGATCAATATTATCGCCAGCAATGCCCAGGCGGCATCGATTCGTGCCGGCAGCATGGCACTGGGCTTCAAGGCGCTGACCCACTCCATCGACGAACTGGCGCATTTCACCACCCACTCAGCCGCGAAAATCAATCATCTGGCGCAGACCATCAGCCGCCTGACCAGCGAGCAGACCAGAGTCCGCAAGGCGATGCTGCAATTTGCCCGCGCCAGGGAGAAAGCCCGCAAAGCCCGTTATGGCGACAGCATCATGCCGGCGCTGGAGAAGAACAGCCAACACTTTACGGCCCTTGAGCAGCAGTGCAAACGCCTGAGCCTGGACATTGAATTGCAATTGGAAGAACTCTGCCAGCAGCTGAAAACCGCTAAAGTGCTGGCCTCGCTGTGCCGCATCGAAGCCTGCCGGATAAAACCCGCCGATCAGGCCACTTTCAACCATGTTGCCAACCGGGTCGATGCTGCTGCCGGCGCGATCCGCACTCAGGTAGATAAGGCGATTCAATTACTTGAACAATAAGGGAGTACAGGGATGAAGAGCCAACTCTTGTTGGAAACCCATAGCCACAAATGGATCTATTTTGGCCGGGATCCGGATAAACCCGACGGCATCATAGACACCAATCAATATATGTTGGTCACTGCCGAGCAGGCTTTGCTGATGGACCCGGGTGGTATAGAGCTATTTGCCCCCATGCTGGCCAATGTGGTTTGTCACATCCCCATAGAGCAACTCACCCATCTATTCGCCTCCCACCAGGATCCCGATATCATCTCCTCCCTGGGGCTGTGGGATCAGACGCTGGAGCAGGCCCAGCTGCACGCACCCTGGATTTGGGAAGGTTTCATCCGCCATTTCGGGATGGAGCATATCCAATACCAGGCCATTAAAGATCAAGGTGGCAAGCTGACGCTTGATGGCGTAGAGGTGCAGTTTATCCCGGCCCATTATCTGCACGCTTCCGGCAATTTTCATGTCTACGACCCTGTCGGCAAGATACTTATGTCAGGCGATATAGGTGCGGCACTGGAAGACACGGATGCCGGGCTGTTTGTCGATGACTTTGGCCGTCATACCGAGAAGATGCGCTTTTTCCATCAAAGATGGATGCCCTCCAACCGCGCCAAGCAGGACTGGATAGCCAGAGTGAGAGAGCTGGAGCTGGACTATTTATGTCCGCAGCACGGACGGATATTCAGGGGCGAGCAGATACCTGAGTTTCTCGACTGGTTCGAGCGCCTGGAAGTGGGGGTTGCGGTCACAGGCAACTGAATACAATAGCTTGATGCCATGAGCTTAGCCCATGGCAAGTTTTTCACCATTGAGTGTCCTGCAGCAATCAGAGATAGCGGGCAAAGGCGCTGCCCTCTTTGGTGGCTTTGAGCGGCGCTTCAACCACAGGGGTGCCCAGATAGAGAAAGCCCACTATCTGATCGCTGCTATCAAGCCCCAACGCCGTATTGACAGTAGAGTCAAAGGCAAAGGCACCTGTGCGCCATATTCCGCCAAGTCCCTGGGCAAATGCGGCCTGTTGCATCGCCATTACGGCGCAGCCGGCTGCCAATTGCTGCTCCAGCTCAGGCACCTTGGGATGATCTTTGGTCTTGGCAACCACGGTTATCACCATAGGCGCCCTGAGCGGCATACCGGCAGCCTTGTTGATAAATCCCTCGTCGGCACCATCTGCTGTGGCAGCCGCCACAAAAATATCCGCCAGGCGATTGAGTCCTTCACCGGTAGCAATAATAAACTCCCAAGGCGCCAAGCCACCGTGATCCGGTACTCTGGCCGCGGCATCCAGGATAATTTTCAGTTGCGCCTCATTCGGCGCCGGAGCCTGCAGTCGTGGACATGATTGTCGGGTAAGAAGAAGAGTAAGTGCGTCCAATGCGCGATCCTCAGCTGAGATATCAATGACTTCACAGGATACCAAATCCGCCCCGGATCGCCAGAGTTAAAAAACCGGGACTCAGCAACAATCAGCCGACGTTAGCGGTTTTGGGCAGCCATTTACGGCCAATAAAATAGTCCACACTGGTGTAACGGCCGCCGCCCATAAACAGCAATACCAACAGCATAATGAAATAGGTGGCCGCAAACTCAATGCCGTTGTTGAGGATCACCAGGTTACCCGAACTGGTCAGCCAGTCGTAATTGCCGTGTTGCTGCAGTATCCCCTTGGCCCGCTCAAGCTTCTCCACCGAAGCCATCACCCTGTCGTTTGCGAGCCAGGATGAGGGGTCGGCAATCGCCAGCCAGCCGTTGGACCAGTGCACACTGAAGGCCGCCACCAACATGGTAATACTCATGGGGATAGCCACCAGCCGAGTGGCCAACCCGAGCAGAAGCAGCAAGCCACCAAAAAATTCGGTCCCGGCGGCCAGCGCCACCATCACTTCAGGCATGGGCAAGCCCAGCCCCCAGTCCGGATTACCGAACCAGGCCGCAGTGTCACTGAAGTGGCTGAGTTTGTTGTAACCGGCCTGCACCAGCACCGGCGCCAGATAGAGCCGCAGCGCCAAAGGTGCCAGGCCATCGAAGTGGCGCAGGGATTTGAAAAATGCCGCATAGGTTTGAATGATGGCTTGCATGAAAACCTCCTTATTCGGGGGAGTATTCCTGTCATGTTGCAGTTGACCCGACAATAAACGATTTTATTTCAGTCTTTACTTTAGGAAGCTGCAAACAAGTCCCATGCCTGCTCTGCGTCCGCTTACGGGCCTGGATGCAAGGCGTGGTTCGCGGGCAAATGCCCCTTCTACAGACCAAAGACTCGCTTTACGACCCCATAAGCTCAGGGCTATGTCTGCCTCATAAGCTCAGGGCTGTGCCTGACTCAGTTCATCCAGATCGTCAATCAAGTTGCCCAGCTTACGCTTGAAGTGTTTTTGCTGGCGCTCACTCAGGCTCTGGTGCAGTTGCAATAACAGCATGCCGAAGTTTTCCGTGTTCTGCGCCAATTTCTGCTTGTGCACATCTGACTTGAGCTCATCGGGCGTTGTTATCAGCAGCCGCAAGCGCTGCGCCAACAAGTCAGAATCACTGCGTTGCAGCAAGGCTTGTTTGAACTGCCGGAGCCACTCGTGACGATACTCGAGCCACATATCCAGGGTCGCCAGTCGGCGGCTGTTGTGCTCATGGATCAGGGCCTTTTGCTGCTCACTCAAACGCCCCAGCCAATCGGCAAACAGCTCCTCCAGCCGTTCATCCGCATCTTCAATCAGTTGTTCCTGGTTCTTGTCCTTGTATTCATCCACCAGCTCCTGCTCATCGGCCTCCAGTTTGGCAATCACCTGGGCGACCTGTTGGTCACTCAAAGAAGCGATAAGGGGCAAAAGATCGTCAAACACCTGGGCAAACAGCCGAAACCAGTGATCTCTTGCCGTATCCACATGACGACGCCAACTCTGTGGCGTTAAAGTGCCATCGGCAAGCTCGGTTTGCAGCGTTTTTAACTGGGCACTGTATCTGGGTAACTCCTGGCTGCGATGCCAGGCGAGAAAAGGGTCGAGAATAGCGTCAAACGCCTGCTCCTGTTGCCGGTCGAGAGTGACATAATCTTCCAGCTGCCACTCTATGGCCCAATCGAGGAAATAATAGCTGACCTTGGTGGAGCAGGCACTGAGCGCAATAAGCAGCGCCAGGGCAATAACAATGCGTTTCATCCATTAAATACTTTAAGTTGGCTAAGGCCAGGCGACCGCTTCCCTGCCTGACTCATTGATGCTTTACAAGATGCCAGAAGTCATCAAACCAGTCGAGATAAGACTGCTGCTGATTGTCCCAGGCCATCTGCAAGGCCCAGCAGCAGGCAAACAGCCAGTAGACATCGACGGCTGCAGCCACGGCCAGGTGGGCATCGTCGGTTAAATGCGGATGCTGCTCAAGATAGTGATAAATGAGCCACTGCTGCCCCTCGGCGCTCAGTTGATGGGATGACAGCACCCCGGCCAACTCAAACAGCGGGTGGGAAGCGCAGGCATATTCAAAATCGACGCACTTGAGTCCATTCTCGGCCAGCAGCAAATTATGAGGATTGAGATCCCTGTGACAATACTGCGGCCTCAGCAGACAGGCCTCCAGCCGAGTGTTGCACTGCTCGAATAACCCTTGGGCCGAATGAAGTTGCATGAGCCGTTGTTGCCAGCTTGAAGGCTGCCCCCGGCTCAGTGCCATGTCATCGAGCCGCTCCAGATAGATGCGCCACTGCTCGGCAACACTGATTTCGAGCTTGGGGGCCGGCAATGCCCTCAGCCCCAGCAGCAACTCCAGCAGTAAGGCCTGAGGTGATTTGCCTTGCCTGGCTCCCAATACAGCGCCTGAGCCAACTTCATGTTTAGGCTCATGTTTAGACTCATGTTTAGAATCATATTTAGGCTCAGGCAGGTCAGAGAAGCTGTTGCGATTAACAAAGGCATTATGAGCCGCGCTTGCGATCTCGGCCGCGCCTTTGGATGCGAGTAACTGCTGCCAGTTGGCTTGCGGCGCTTGTTCGATAAAGCGGCTCAGATATAACCCCTTGTCAGCGCTGACCCAAATCAGCCCTGGTGCCAAATTCGCCTTCTCGGCAACCCGCCAACATGCCAGTTCGTTGTTTCTGTCGCAGATACGGTCTGAGCCCGGGGAATTGACTCTCAGCACCATTGACTCGCTACCGGCTTGCAAGAGCCAGTTTTGGTTGCTTAGCCCAAGGGTGAGCGGCTTGGCCCCCTCAAGCGGCCACAACTGTAGCCGCTTGAGGGCGGCGTTGAGCTCGCAGCTTAAACCTTCACCCAGACTGGCCTCAAGTTCTGTCAGCGGTTTGCCTTTCATGCCGCGCCGCTTTCAAGCTGTGAGGAGTCGCGACCGCGGGATTCCTGGGCTCTGGCGCGCCAGATAAAGTATCCGGCTACCGCCATCCCCACGTAGAGCACAAACAAGAGTGAGGTCAACATCAAACCCTTGCTTAAATAGAGATAGATGGACACCAGATCGATAACCACCCAATAGAGCCAGTTTTCCAGCACTTTGCGCGCCACCAGAAAAGTCGTCATCACAGCAAAACAGCTGGTTGCCGCATCCAGGTAGGGGAAGGCTGCCTGAGTGAAAGTCGCCATCATATGACCGACAAACAGAGACACCAACCCAGTCAACAGAATCAGTACCAGGTGCCGCTGCCAGGGCCAGGAGGTCACGGCCACTCCTTGATGGTTTTCCCCACCCCGGCGCCAGAGCCAGTATCCGTACAGCGCCATCGCCATGTAATAGACGTTGAGCACTGACTCCATCAGCAGCGCGACTTTCCAGAACAGCACAGTGTAGATGGCGGTGCTGGCAAAGGCTGCCGCCCAACACCAGATATTGGCTTTCATGGCCAGCAGCAGATAGGCCAAGGCCAATACCACGGCTACCGCTTCCCAGGCGCCCATGCCCTGGGCCTGAGAGCCGGCCTCGGCGAGCCAGTGCCAGAATTCACTCATGGGTTATTCCCTGTGGCCCAAGTTCAGCTCACCGCCGATAAATTTACAGACAAACACCGCCTTGCCAAATTTCTCGTGCGCTGCCTGCATCTCAGTGGCCAGCATGGTCATCACCTCGGCATAATCTCCGCACACCTGAGTCGCCATGGCATTGGTGGTTCTCTCAATGTTGGCATAACTGTCCAGGCGCTTGATAAACCATTGAATAGGTTCCAGATACTCATCGTGGAGCGGATACATGCTGATTTCGGCAGTTAACTTCATTCTACATCTCCTGTAATGAACCGGGGCGCTGCAACACGCCCCGGCCGACAACGGCTTATGCCATCAGATAAATTTGACCTTGAAGGTCACACCAATCTGGCGTGGGTCCCCGTAGCGGATATATTGCTTCTCGGCCCAGTTTTGATCCGGCTCATTGCCGAAGTAGAAACCGCGCACGCCGTATTTTTCATCGAACAGGTTGCGGCCCCAGAGGTAAACCGACCACTTGTCTGCCTCATAGCCCAGCTTGGCGTTGACCACTTGATAGTCTTCAGAGCGAGAGTCATTGCTGTCTGAGTAGTAGAACGCACTCTTGCCACTGCTGTTGAGGTTGGCAAACCAGCCCATGTCATTGCGCCAGGTCATGCCGAGACTATAGGTCCATCTCGGCGAGTGGGCCAGTTCCCGGCCGCTGAGATCCACAGGGTTGCCATATTTATCCTGATACAGGTAATCACCATATTCTGTCTGCAGATACCCAAGGCTGGTGTAGAACTGCAGTGAATCTGTGGGATACCAGTTGGCTTCCAGCTCGGCGCCATAGTTATTGGAGCTGCCGGCGTTTTCGGTGAACAGAATAAAGCGCTGGGGGTCGACAGGATCCTGCAGCGAGGCCGCTACCTGCTGATCTTCCCTGTCCATAAAGAACAGTGCCAGACGAGTATCCAGCAAGCCATCGGCCCAGCTGGATTTCAGCCCCAGTTCATAGTTGTAGAGGATTTCGGTATCGAACTCTTTCTTGTCGGCCAGCTCCTGGGGCAGCGTCATATTAAAACCACCGGCCTTGTAGCCTCTGGCTATCCGAACATAGGCTTCATGGTGTTCAGCCAGCGCCTTGGATAGGGCGATATGGCCGCCCCACATGTTTTCCGATGGGCTAAAGGCATCACCATTGCTGTCGCTGTAGTCACTCTCACGTCGCTCGATACGAGCACCGATAGACAGGCTGTAGCCCGCCCCCAGATCTGAGTCCAACTGGGCAAACACCGCATAGTTACTGGCGCTGTAGCGGGAAGTCAGCACTTCATCCGGCCCGCCGTTGTATTCAGAGTAGAGATCATTGTCCTCATCGAGATCCATAAAATAGAGCCCGGCCAGCCAGTCGGTGCTGCCGCCGAAAATCCGCCCGGCCTCGTTGGAGCTGAATCTGAACTCCTGTGACAGAGTGCGCCGCTCGCCACGCTTATCCCAGGTGTAATCGTACTCACAGGGTGCGCCGCCGCACTCTTTTCCGGCCCAGTAATCCGGGTTGGCCCAGTCACCGTCGTAACCGTGGTGATGATCTGTGGCGGCATAGCTTGACAGGGACACCAGCTCAAAAGCCTCAAAGCCGGTATAACTCAGCTTGAGGCTGGAACCCGTGGTGCGCTGTTTGTCGACGCCCGGCGCATCGGTAATGGTATCGAAGCCGTTATTGTCCAGAGTCCAGGCATCATAACCATTGTCAAAATCGGCGTGCAGTAGAGTGAAGTCTGCCTGCAACTTGTCGGTGGCGTACCAGCGCAGCTTGATACGGCCGCTGAATTCATCACGCTCATTGGTATCGTCACGGCCCAGATACAGGTTGTCGCGATAACCGCTCTGCTTGTGTTGCTGCAGCGCCACACGATAGAGCAGCTTGCCGGAATCTGTCACTGGGCCGGAACTGAAGCCGCTGAAGGTTTGCAGATTATCATTACCGAGCGAGACTTCGGCGCCGTGCTCGAATACGTCTGTGGGATCATTGCTCTTGAGATAGATAAGACCGGCCAGGGCATTGGCACCATAGCGGGTGCCCTGAGGGCCGCGCAGCACTTCAAACTGCTGCAGATCGTACAGGCTGGAAACGCTGCCCAGCCCGGAGAGATCGATATCATCGATAATAAAGCCCACAGAGGAGTTGGGCGCTCCCTGGTATTGCTCCTGCTCACCGACCCCGCGGATCTGGAAGTATCTTGGCCGGGAGCTGGCACCTGACCAGTTGAAGTTGGCTACGTTACCCAGCATATCTTCGAAATGCTCGGCGCCTTGATCTTCAATGCGCTGCTCATCGATAACAGTCACGCTGGAGGGCATCTTCTCCAGCGTCAGGCCACGAAAGTCGCCGCTGACGACTATCACTTCCATGGCTTGTTGCTCATCTTGCTTTTCAACGCCGGGATTATCGGCGGCATGAACGGGTGCCCACAGCAGCATCTGAATGGTACTGGCGAGCAGAGTAGGTACGGTAAACTTGGACATAGGACCTCAAATATTCACAGTTTGAGATCCGGCAATAAGAAAGCGAGTTGAAAGTGCACGAATTGTGGCCCATTCCTACGCCGGTACTAGCCGGATCAGGTTCTAAGGGTTCGTCATACGACATCTCAGTCAACCGCAATGCGGTAAACACCCCTTGGCGAGGGCCAGTATACACGAGTTACCAACAAAAGTGAGCCAGGTTGCCAAATTGTATCTGAGGGGATAAAAAACCGCCCACTCCATTAGTCCCATTCGTTGAGCATCAACTGGAATAATGGTTCGGGCGGCAGTGGTGCCGAGGTTGCAACTTTTAGTTTGAAAAGGCCTCGCGCACATAGATCTCAAAACGACTGGCAGTCGGATTCGGCGCCACGGCGCTCACCTGCAACTGCTGTTTGCCATGTAGTTTGACCGACTTCCAGGACACACCTTCATCATCCAGGGTATAACCGCTGGCGTCATACCAGGTGAATTTGTACTGAACACGCATATCGGTAGCGACTTTGCTGCTGATGGTGGCAGTACCTCTGAGCAAACCGCCCTCACCTCTGGCCATAAGATCACCCACACTCACCGAGCGGGCAAAGCTGCTGTTGTCGATGCGACTTTCACCGGTCGAGCTGGCATACACCCCGGCCGTATGGTTGGCGCAGCCTGCCAGAGCCAGCAGGGTTGCTGCTATTACCAAGACTTTTTTCATCTGCCAATCCCTTATTCTCAATCAATCAAAAAGTGTGCCCGGGCGGTTGCAATCAGCTGCTTGCGGTTGGTTTGCCAGCAGTCGATATTGACATTGGCCACTCGCCGTCCCTGACGGGTTATTCGGCACTCGGCGAAACTATCCTTATGATAACCGGCACGTAAGTAGTCGATGGAAAAATCAACCACCTTAGGCACCTTACTGGTTTGCATAAACACCATAAGCTGGATGATGGCCGACATCTCCATAAACCCGGCTATCACGCCGCCATGAATGGCCGGCAGTACCGGGTTACCTATGTTGTCATCTTTGGCCGGCAAGCGAAATACCAGCTCATCGCCAAACCGTTCTACCAACATGCCAATAAAGCGGGCGTAGGGAACATGCTCAAGTAAATGACTGAAATCATTGGTTTCTGTCACTTTGGCAACTATGCTTTTTACATCCAGGGATGCCTTGGGATCTGTCATTTCGTCTCCTCACCCATCAGTGCCTTACGGAAAGTGTCCCCAATCATTTCAGGGCTTATCCGCATAAAGGAGCCAACCGCATGGGCGATGGGGTCGTCTATGCTGTCCTGATAGGCGATGGCCCGGGTAAACGCGACGCTGGATGACAACTTATAACACTCGGCAAAACCATACACCGGCTTGTGGGGCTCGGCGGGCTTCATATAGTCGACCCGCAGATCCAGAGTCGGCGAGATCTCCAGCGAACCGTATTTGTCCTTGATGGCACAAACCACGGCGCAGCCACTGGCAGTATCCATCAAAGTGGTGATAACCCCACCATGGATAACTCCGGTTTCAGGGTAACCCACCAGCTCAGTGCTGTAAGGCAACTCTATCAGTACATGGTGTTCACTGCCCTCATGCACCTTGAGCCCGAGGCGACGACACTGGGCCAACTGGTTGACAAAACGGCTCGCCAGGGTCGTCAGCGGGAAAAACTCCGGATTGACTTTCATGACGCTGAACTCACCATAGGCCCCAAGGCTTTACCGCCAAGCAGATGCATGTGGATGTGGAACACTTCCTGGCCGCCATGCTCATTACAATTAATGATTAAACGATAGCCATCCTTAGCGATCCCGGCTTCGGCGGCCAACTTGGCGGCCACTGTCACCATACGGCCTATGGCCTGCTCGTCGGAAGCCTTGGCGTCATTGACTGTGGGGATCAGATGATTGGGCACTATCAGCACATGGGTGGGAGCCTTGGGATTGATATCCCGAAAGGCAGTCACCAACTCGTCCTGATACAGTATGTCCGTGGGTATTTCACGGCGAATAATTTTGCTGAATATGGTTTCTTCGGCCATTTTGCCACTCTCCGGTGTATCGGTTCAGACTCGGCCCAAGGGCCAAATCACTGTGTTCTTGGCAGTATAATACCATTCGGCCCAGAGATGTAATCGGCCGCGGCGATTTGCCCCCCAAGCCTGTTAAAACTCGGCAAGTAATTGCCGCGGCCTGGCTTTTTTGGCAGCATTGTCGCCATGCTCAGCCGGAGATGAACCAATTTGGCTCCCGGCACTCGCCAACGATTCATACGGATATCAGATGATCAGTTATCAGATTTGCCCCATAGATCCACACGCTCACCTGTTCGAGGTCAAAATCACCATTCAGGCTCCGGCCCCGAGACAGGAACTTTGGTTGCCATCCTGGATCCCAGGCAGCTACATGGTTCGCGATTTTTGTCGCAATATCATAGATATTCAAGCCTTTGATGAGCTGGAGCGTCCACTCAGCATTACTCAGCTCGACAAGCAGCGCTGGCAGATAAATTCCAATGCCGAATCACTGCAACTGCGCTACTCGGTTTATGCCTGGGATATGTCGGTGCGCAGCGCCCACCTGGATCAGACCCACGGCTTTTTCAACGGCAGCAGCGTCTTTCTTGCGGTGGCCGGCAAAGAGCTTGAGCCGCTGGAGCTGGAAATTCTGCCTCCCAAAGAGGAAGCCAACTGGCAACTGGCAACAACCCTGAGTCGAATCGAAGGTGAAGAGTGGCAGTTCGGCCGTTTCAGCGCCGCCAACTATGATGAGCTTATCGACCATCCGGTGGAGATGGGCACTTTTACCCACGGCAGCTTTGAGGCCTGTGGCGTGCGCCATGATGTGATACTGACCGGGCGTCACCGCTGCCACATGCCCAGGCTGCTTGACGATCTCAAGGCTATTTGCGAGAGCCAAATCCGCCTCTTCGGTGAAGCGCCGTTTGAGCGCTACCTGTTTATGACTCAGGTATTGGGCAATGGCTTTGGAGGGCTGGAACACAGAGCCTCCACCGCCCTGCACTGCTCCCGCAAAGATCTGCCGCTGAGTATGGAGATGCCGGTCAATAAGGATTACCGCACTTATCTGTCGCTCTGCAGTCACGAATACTTCCACAGCTGGAACGTCAAACGCATTAAGCCGGCCAGCTTTATTCCCTACGCGCTGGAAGCCGAGAGCTACACCCGTCAGCTGTGGGCTTATGAAGGCATCACTTCCTACTATGATGACCTGATGACACTCAGAGCCAACAGGGTTTCCAGTGAGCAATATCTGGAGATGCTATCCCAGACTATGACCCGGGTGTATCGCATGCCGGGCAGGCAGTTGCAGAGCCTGACAGAATCAAGCTTCAACGCCTGGACCAAGTTCTACAAACAGGATGAAAACGCCGCCAACGCCATCGTCAGCTATTACACCAAGGGAGCTTTGTTTGCCCTGTATCTGGACTTGACTCTGAGACTGGAAACCCAGGGAAAATACACACTGGATAACCTGATGCAAAAGCTGTGGCAGGCCTTTGGCAGCCAGGGGATAGGCACTGAAGATGACTCCCATCGCCGCCTCTATGAGGAGCTGCTTGGCCGGGATGCCAGCGCAGAATTTGCCTTTCTGGATAATACCCAAGAGTTGCCACTGGCGCCCCTGCTGGCGCAATTCGGAATCGAGATGCAGCTTCGCAGTGCCCAAGGCGCTCAGGATCAGGGCGGCGGGGATGTTGAGGGGCAAAAAATCGGCTTGGGAGCCCGCTACAAGGCTGAAGCCCTGGGATTAAGGATTGTAAGTGTGACCAACGGCAGCGCGGCTCACAGCGCCGGGCTCGCGGCTCAGGATTTGCTAATCGCCGCCAATGGTCTGCAGGTCGGCGCTCAATTTGAAAATGAACTGCAACAATATGAGCCCGGCGATAGTCTGGAGTTGCACTTCTTCCGCCGTGATGAGCTGATGACAGGCCTGCTGCCTATCAAACCGGCGGCAATAGATACTGTGTCACTCAAGCTCACCGAACCAGCCAAAGCCAAGGCCTGGCTGGGTTAAGGAAGGTGCGAACAAGTCCCATGCGTGCTCTGCGTCGGCTTACAGGCCTGGATGCAAGGCGTGGTTCGCAGCAAATGGCCCTAGTCCTTTGCAAGAAGCATAACACAGCAGGCAGGCCTGTAAGCCACGCCCTTTGGGGCTTTCACAGCAACCGGCTCTCTACGTTATCCGACTTCGACAGGCCCCGGCATGCCTTCAGTCAGATGCCTTGAACGCCAATTGCTGTGTAAGCCAGAGTGCCGCGAGGACTTATTCGCACCTTCCCTAACTCTCGGCCACAGCGGCCATCAAGTGACGCTGGGCCCAGGTCATCACCTGGGCCCGGTTGCTTAAATTCAGTTTGCGAAATACCCGCTAAAGATGGTTCTTGACCGCAGACGGCAACAGCAGGCATTCATACTCCACCCTTTTGGGGATACCACTTTGCGACCGCGACTCCTGGCGACCTGTTTAAGAATCTTATAGCCCAAGGCCAACGCCACTGTAACCAAATCCAGCAACAGAGTGTCGACATCACATCAGTGTCCATCTATCGGGAGATAAGCAGGACAAGCGTATCAGAAACTCCTGCGGCCAAGGGATATTCATCAGCTCGGTCAACAGAGCAGTTCTGGAAACCACCAGCCACTGCATCACCTTGAACATAGGTTGCCCTCAGCTAAACACCCGCGAAATTTGCATTAACGAAACATAAGCATCAAATCAGACAGCTGCTTGAAACGGAAGTACAGATCTCTGCCAAAAAACTCAAAATGAATAAGAGTTAACTGAACAAGCGCCGCCCCAGGCATTAACATAAAGGGGTAAAACAGATCTGGGGGATCAAACATGGAAACAAATACTGCGGGCGAAGTGCGCCTGTCTCGCTATAAGGCCTGGGATCTTCCCACTCGCCTTTTTCATTGGATAAACCTACTTTTGGTGCTGCTGATGATGACCATCGGCGGGATAATGATGTTCAAATCTAACTTTGGGATCAGTGGTCTCGACGCGAAAATCGGCTTAAAGACACTGCACGTCTGGATAGGTTATGCCTTTGCCATCAACCTGGCATTCAGATTGTTGTGGGGATTATTCGGCCCCATCAAGGCGCGTCTAGGTAAACTACTCCCAAAGAAAGGGGAATTGGCAGGCTATCGCGCAGCCCTCAAGAAAGGCGAAAATCCACAATATCTCGGCCATAATCCGGCGGGCAAACTGGCGGTTATCGCTCTGTTTGGTCTGCTGACCCTGATCATGGTGACAGGTTTAGTGCGAGCCGGTACTGACATCTTCTATCCACCACTGGGCGGCATGGTTCAGGAATATATCGCCGCGGATGGGGTTGAACCTGCCAGTCTCAAACCCTACGATGACACAGGCGTTAATCCAGACAAGGCTGCAGCGATTAAGGGCGCCAAAGGCTTGGCAGGGAAAGTCCATGTCTACAGCGTATATCTGTTACTTCTCTTGGTATTGCTGCATATAGCCGCGGTGATCCACGCCGAGCGTAAGCGTCAGCCCGGTATTATTTCAGCTATGTTTTCCGGCAATAAATATCTGCCAACAACGCCGCTGGATAAAGACTGACAGTGATATGGGCTCACCACACAGAGCCAGAGATAAGCACAAGCCAGAAACAATAACGCCGGCATCAAGCCGGCGTTGTCATTCGTGCGATATGCGCTTACTTCAGAGTGCTTTCCGAAGTACGGCCGTCATCGTGGCAGCTATCGCAGGTAGGCTTCTGACCTACGTTCATGTCATGGGGAGCGTGGCAGTCAGCACACATCAAAGCGCCATCGTGTGGCTTGTGTACCGCGTCCATTTCTGCCAGCGAACCGTGACAGCTCTGACACTGTTCAAATTCATAGGCGCCATCAGCTGAAGGGGAACCATCGGCATGACAGCTTTCACAACCACCCATATCCGCGTGGAAATCTGACAGTTTCTGATCTTCTGCAAAAGCAGATGGTGACATGGCCAGCGCGGCCAAACCGGCACCGAACAACACACTTAAGAGTTTCTTGCTCACAATAATATCCTCCGATGATGACAGTCGAGCAAAGGTTCTTATGTCAGGTATGACCTTTGTCTCACTATCAGTAAATAGCACGACTTGGATTAACTTAGCCAAGCTTTTGCCAATTGGCAAACTAATTCTGAGTCGCCGCCACTTTAACAACTTGCGCAAAAGCAAAATGTGCGCTGAATCATGTAACCATCGGTTAATTACGGAATTTTACATTTCGTTTACCTATAAACATCTGTATCAATAAGCGTTTCAAGCGCATAAAAAAGGAGACCAACAGGTCTCCTTTAGAGAAAGTATCGCTGAATTATCCGCGGTTTCTCAGCGCTTCAATACGCTTTTCAAGCGGTGGGTGACTCATAAAGAGTTCAGTCATTGAACGCTTGCCATTGATACCGAAGGCCGACATATTGGCCGGCATGGCACCGGTTTCCGGCCCGGTACGCAGACGTTCAAGGGCAGCAATCATCTTGTTCTTACCGGCAAGGCGAGCGGCACCTTCGTCGGCGCGGAACTCACGAATGCGGGAGAAGTATGCCACCACAATGGATGCCAGAATACCAAACAGCATATCCAGCACAAATACCACAGCCATGTAAGCGATAGTGCCCAGGCCTTCACCCTCTTCATCGTTGCTGGCAACAAAGTTGTTGACGATACCGGCAACCACGCGGGCGGCGAAGATAACAAAGGTGTTCACCACGCCCTGGATCAGGGTCAGTGTCACCATGTCACCGTTGGCCACGTGGCTGACTTCGTGCGCCAGTACGGCTTCGACTTCATCGGCGCTCATACCGTAAAGCAAACCTGTACTCACGGCTACCAGAGAGTTGTTTTTACTTGGGCCTGTAGCAAAGGCGTTCAGTTCAGGCGATTGGTAGATGGCCACTTCCGGCATCTTAATCCCGGCCTGCTGCGCCTGACGGGCTACGGTCTCGAGCAACCAACGCTCTGTGTTATCACGGGGCTGAGTGATCACCTCACAACCCATAGTTTTCTTGGCCATCCATTTGGAAATCGCCAAGCTGATAAAGGCGCCACCAAAACCGAAGATCGCCGCAAATACCAGCAAGCCACCCATGGTTTGAGTATTGACACCCAAAATAGACATGACAATCGATGCCACCAACAGAATGGCAAGGTTAGTCAAAATCAATAGAAATACACGCTTCATATCAGCTCCTGTAAGGTACCCTTGTACCGGAATTGCGTCATTGCAGACATAATATGTCCACTTGGCGGGAATTCAAGAGGAAAAAGGTAAATTATTGTTTAGCTTTCTGCCTAAACGCCCCGGCTACGCAGAGGAAGCAGTCTAGGTAGAGTTGATTAAATCAAACTTAATCAATTGCCGAGTGCGGCTTTTTAACGCGACCAAAAGCACCTGTGGCGATTGTTGAGTGTAAAGGCTTTTTGTTACCATCAAGCAACGCAAATCAATCTGAAGGACAGCGACGATTATGACAATAAATACCCTGCTGCTCAGCAGCTCCCGCGCTGGCGATACCCCCTACCTGGAACATGCCCTGCCCTATATTGAGCCCATGGCAGAAAAAGCCCGCAAGTGGATATTTATCCCTTATGCCGGTGTCAGCATGAGCTACGACAACTATCTGGAAGCCGTGGTTAATGGCCTGGCACCATTGAGGCTGGATATCTCCTCTATCCATCAACATGGCGACCCCAAGCAGGCCATTCGCGATGCTGACGGCATTCTGGTTGGCGGTGGCAACACCTTCCACCTGTTGCATGAGTTGTACCGCTACGACCTGCTGCATCTGATCAAAGAGGAAGTCGCCGCCGGCAAACCCTATATCGGCTGGAGTGCAGGCTCAAATATTGCCGGCCTCAGCATACGTACCACCAATGATATGCCTATTATAGAGCCGCCATCATTCAGTGCCCTTGGCCTGCTGCCACTGCAAATCAATCCGCATTACAGCAACTACAAAACGCCGGGGCACAATGGTGAAACCCGGGCCCAGCGCTTGCTTGAGTTTACTTGTGTCGATCCCAAGACGCCGGTACTGGCCATCCAGGAAGGCAGCGCCCTGTTGCTTAAGGACAATAAACTGAGTCTTTTGGGAGATAAGGAAGCTTATCTGTTCAGCGGTGTAGAGCAGGAGATCCCCGTGCCTGTAGGCAGTGATCTTTCCAATCTATTGAGCTAAAAAAACCTCGGCCCCACGGGGCCTTGCTGCTTTTTAACTCCAGGGCTCAAGCATGCGCTTTGGCCAGCAGAGGGCTCAAATCCAGGTGCTGAGACATGGCCTCGGCACTGGGATGAGCCAGATGCGGCACCACTCCCAACAGCGGCGCCTGCATCAAGTCTTTAAGGCTGGCCAGGTTTTCATCGAAGCGACTCATATCGGCTTCGGCGCGGTTGGCGACCCAACCGGCGATTTCAAGTCCATCGGCGCGGATCACCTCCTGGGTCAACACCGCATGATTAAGACAGCCAAGCTTCATTCCGACCACCAGAATCACGGGCAGAGCCAGTCCCTGCACCGCTTCCGATAAGAAACGCCCCTCCCCCAAAGGCAAACGCCAACCGCCGGCCCCTTCTATCAGGCAGAAATCAGCCATGGCAAACTGGGTAAAATCCAGCGCCGCCAGTACCGCCTCTGGGCTGATATCCAGGCCGAGATCGGCGGCAGCAATATGAGGGGCAATCGCCGGCTCAAAACTGAAAGGATTTACCTTGTCGTACTGCAGTTTCAGAGTGGATTCATCCATCAAGGCCAGGGCGTCCGGGTTTCTCAGCCCGTAAGGAGTGTTATGGCAACCCGAGGCCAGAGGTTTGACCCCCAAGGTTTTCAAGCCATGCTCGACTCGTGCCTTATGCAGCAGAGCGGCTCCGACCTGAGTCTTGCCACTGTCGGTATCTGTACCTGTTACAAAAAAAATCATCGCTGAACTACCCCTACAGCCAAAACATCAATGGTTATTTTCGAGCCTGAACCATTACTATCCTGTATGTCAGCGGCAATCCCTTGTCCGTTCTAAGGACCTCGGCCTGCCCGTTAAGTGTATGCCAAAAACCCTTTCCCTTGAGCCCGGCGCCTGAGTTTTTGTCGGCGCCGACTGAAGCGCCGACCCCCTTGATGGAGTAAAGCAATTCCCTGAGATTGGCAAAGTGGCACTGGAAGGTGCGGCTTTGCGTGTGCAAGCTCTGCCAGGGATGCTGGCCCAGCGCTTGCGCCAACATATCCTCGGCTGCAAACGCCTTGACTCGCAGCCCCAGCGTCTGTAATTCGGGCAAACTGCCGCGGGCTACTATGGCAAGGCGCGCCGAGCCGCCCGGGCGCATAACCCGAAAAATCTCTGCCAAGGCGGCCGGAATATCGCCGCACCACTGCAGCGCCAGATTGGAATAAACCGCATCAAAGCTGTTGTCGCCAAAGGGAAGCTGCTCGGCATCGCCACAAACAGCCTGATAATAGGGGAAGTTTCCCTTCAGCTGCTTGAGCATTCCGCTGGCGATATCCAGGGCGGTCACGCTTTGGGGGCCGAGCGTGGCAAAAGCCGTGCCCGGACCTGCACCTATATCCAGCAGTTTTCCTGAGTGTAGGCAATCGTTCCAGTCAAGTAAGGCTTCGGCCGTCAGACGCTGCACCTTATTGTGGCGCTCATAAGCGCTTGCCGCCTTGGAAAAGCGCCCGGCGACGTCACCAAGCGGCACGGATTGCACCAGGCCTGCGTGACTAGCCAGAGGCTCATGACTCATGTTGCTCATGCCATCAGCTCCGCCAGTGCCGAGGCCAAGGCCAGTATATCCTGCTCCCTGTGCTCGGCGCTCAGGGTAATACGCAGTCTGGCACTGCCTTGGGGGACTGTGGGGGGCCGAATCGCCCCCACCAGGAAGCCGCGTTCCAAAAGCCTTGCCGCAAGCGCCATACACCTGCCACTCTCTCCCACCAACAGAGGTTGAATTGGCGACTCAGATGGCATCAAGGAGATCCCCGCCGCTTGGCAGCTGCGGCGAAACAAAGCGATATTGGCGTTGAGGCGCTCGAGCAAGGGCTCTTGCAGGATCAGCTCCAGAGCCTCGAGTACGCCCATACAGCAGGCCGGTGACAGCGCGGTGGAATAGATGTATTCACGGGCATTGGCCACCAGATAGTCTATCAATTCCTGCGAGCCCACAATCGCCGCGCCCTGACCACCGAGCGCCTTGCCAAATGTCACCAAGCGGGCAAATACCGGCAAGGGTGAAGACTCAAATAGGCCGAAGCCGTGGGCATCATCGAGAATAAGCGGGCTGCAGTGCTCTTGGCACAAGTGGCTCAATTTACCAAGCGGCGCCCTGTCGCCATCCATGCTGAACACGGTTTCGGTGAGCACAGCGCTGCCGGGATGCCGGGCCAAAAGCGTTGTGGCGGCCGCCATATCGTTATGGGCAAAACGCCGTATTTTGGCCTTTGAGTCACGCAGGCCATCTATCATGGAGGCGTGCACCAATTTGTCGGCAATCACTGTATCTTCGGCGCTAAACAGGGTTTTCATCAGCGCAGTGTTGGCGGCAAAACCACAACTGAACAGTAACGCCGCTTCTGCACCGAGTGCCCGGCACAGACCTTGTTCCAGCTTGAGATGCGCCTCGCTGTAACCTGAAACCAGAGGTGAAGCGCCGCTGCCGCAGCCATAGAGAGTTGCCCCCTTGGCAAGCGCAGAGATGACCTTGGGATGACGGGCCAGGCCCAGATAATCATTGGCGGCAAAATCCAGCAATGGTTTGCCACTATCTGTTGCATGGGCAACAGGATGCAATAGTCGCTCACGGCCAGGCGCTGCAGCGAAGCAGCGCCTTTGCCTGAGCAAGCCGCCGCGCGCAAGCTCCTCACGGCGGTGGGCCATTTTGTCCAGCAATGAGGTCAAGTTACAGGGCTCCGGCGTCGTAAAACTGTCCCTGAGCCTTGTTATTGATAGCCTCTGCCTTGGCCGCAACGCGGGCTATTTCGGCGCCCTCTTCCTCGACCGTGGCGGCCTTGCCTTGCTCCGGGGTCAATCCCAGACGGCGGAACAGGCTCATATCGTCATTTTCTTCCGGGTTGGCGGTGGTCAACAGCTTGCACCCATAGAAAATCGAGTTGGCCCCGGCAAAGAAACACATGGCCTGCAGCTCATCTGTCATATTTTCACGCCCGGCCGACAAGCGAACCCGCGACAAAGGCATCATGATTCTGGCCACGGCTATGGTGCGCACAAACTCCAGTGGATCCAGGTCGTCCAGGCTATCCAGCGGCGTACCGGCCACCTTGACCAACATATTGATAGGCACAGAGTCGGGATGTTGCTCCAGATTGGCCAATTGCTGCAGCAAACCCGCCCTGTCGGTGGCCTGCTCGCCCATGCCGACAATCCCGCCGGAGCACACCTTCATACCGGCGGCGCGCACATTGGCCAGGGTGTCCAACCGCTGCTGATAGGTGCGGGTGGTGATGATGTCACCATAGTATTCCGGCGAGGTATCCAAGTTATGGTTGTAGTAATCCAGCCCGGCTTCGGCCAGCTCGTTGGCCTGGTTTTCGCTGAGCATACCCAGAGTCATACAGGTTTCCATTCCCAGGGATTTAACCTCCTGCACCATCTGC
Organism: Shewanella sp. ECSMB14102; assembly: GCF_000813075.1. Taxonomy (NCBI): domain Bacteria; kingdom Pseudomonadati; phylum Pseudomonadota; class Gammaproteobacteria; order Alteromonadales; family Shewanellaceae; genus Shewanella; species Shewanella sp. ECSMB14102. The sequence goes on along the minus strand of NZ_JWGX01000002.1, from coordinate 15,475 downwards.
TTGAGATAAGGCATATCGCGCTCATGGGGGTTACGCCAGGCGGCTCCCATGCAGAAGCGGGTCGCCCCGGCTGCCTTGGCACTTCTGGCCTCTGTCAGTACCTTTTCCATCTCCAGCAGACGCTCTTTTTCCAACCCTGTGTCGTAGCGGGCGCTCTGGGGACAATATTTACAGTCTTCCGGACAGGCCCCCGTCTTGATTGACAACAGACGACTGACCTGAACTTCATTGGGATTGAAATGGGTTCTGTGCACGCTGTGGGCACGAAACAACAAATCATTCATCGGCAGGGCAAAGAGGGCTTCAACCTCTTCGCGGCGCCAGTCATGGCGCAGCTCTGTATTGGACATATTCTGTGTTACCTGAGTCTGATCTATTTGTTGCTGAAGCCGATTTTGCCGATTAATCCATCGGGCTCCGGGTTCAGTTGGCTGCTTGAAGGCCTGAATTATTTTCGTTAGCATACCCGCGACACTCTCACTGTCAACGCCAACCAGTTGCACAGGTTTACCTTTGGTTAATATATGAGCATAGATTATCGTTTTGACCGTCAGCATATCTGGCATCCTTACACTTCCATGAGCCACACCCTACCCGTTTATGGGGTCAAAGCCGCCAAGGGCGTACGCCTGACGCTGGAGGATGGTCGCGAGCTCATCGACGGCACCAGTTCCTGGTGGGCCTGCGTCCATGGTTACAGCCACCCGGCAATTCTCAGCGCCATGGAAGAGCAACTCAAACGCCTGAGCCATGTGATGTTCGGAGGGATCACCCATGAGAGCGCCATAGAACTGTGTCGCCAACTCATCACTATTACCCCGGAGCCATTGACCAAGGTGTTCCTGGCTGACTCAGGCTCCATTGCGGTGGAGGTGGCGCTGAAGATGGCACTGCAATACTGGCAAGGACAAAACAAGACAGAAAAAAACCGCATCATGACGGTCAAGCAGGGCTACCATGGCGACACATTCGCCGCCATGAGCGTCTGCGACCCGGAGGGCGGCATGCACACCATGTTTGGTGACAATGTGGCCCGGCAACTGTTTGCCCCGGCGCCGAGTACACCCTTCGGTGAAGCCGCTAAAGCAGATGACATCGCCGGACTCGAGGCCATGCTGGCCGAACACGGCAAACAAACCGCCGCGCTGATCCTCGAACCCATAATGCAAGGTGCCGGTGGCATGTGGTTTTACAGCGCCGACTATCTCAAGGCAGCAAGAGCCCTGTGCGACAAGTACGATGTACTGCTGATCCTGGATGAAATCGCCACAGGTTTTGGCCGCACCGGTAAGCTGTTTGCCTGCGAACACGCCGACATAGCGCCGGACATCATGTGTGTCGGTAAGGCGCTCACCGGCGGCTATATCAGTCTGGCGGCGACGCTGTGCAGCGATAAAGTGGCGGCCGGCATAGACAGCTCCCCTGCCGGCGTATTTATGCATGGGCCGACCTTTATGGCCAATCCTCTGGCCTGTAGTGCTGCCCGCGCCAGCCTGGCCCTGCTGGCAAACGGTGAGTGGCAAGCTCAGGTCAAGGCCATTGAAACTCAGCTTAAACAGGAACTGGCACCGGCAGCAGCACTGCCGGAAGTCAAAGCAGTACGGGTGCTTGGCGCCGTCGGCGTACTGGAGATGCACAGACAGGTCAATACCGCCGCGCTGCAGGCCGAATTTGTTGCCCGCGGCGTGTGGATCCGCCCCTTTGGTAAACTCATCTATATCATGCCGCCCTATGGTATCAGCGCAGAAGAGCTGAGCTGCCTGAGCCGGGCCATGCTGGAAGTGGCCGCACTGACGAGCAAGCAAAATCAAGATGACAGCGCCTTCGTCAGTCACGGCTGAGCCCGCTACACCTCAACTCTACTCTGGACAGCAAAAAAAGCGGCTCAAATGAGCCGCTTTGTCTTGAGGTAAACCAAGCCTTGCAGGGAATGTTTACTCAATAAAACGCTAATTAGAACTTATGGTACTTATCGATACCAAAGGTTCTGCCTGTGTCATGACAAGTCGCACAGGATTCGGCACTTGGCTGCTTGAACCACTCAACCGCCGGAATATCCACGCTGATATCACCGCCGTTCTGGCTCATGTGTGCCTTGGCTGAATCACTGGTGTGGCAGGCATAACAGTTTGCGGTGACCGGGCTGGTCATCTTGCTGCCGGGCTCCAGAATATACTGGTTGGGCACAGCGGCCAGCGACAGGCCATCCTGGTGACAGGCCACACAACTGCTGGCCGGTGCAATCGCTGCGGCGCCGTTGGCTTTTCCTGTCTGACTCCAGTTACCATCGGCATCCTGAGCCACTTCACCGACGGTTGCCCCCTTACCCCAGTGCCAGCTGTGGATCATGGGACCGAAGCCGGCACCATAATCGGCACTGGTACGGGCCATTCCGTTGCCGTGACAAGCAATACAACCCTTACCACCGTTATCGAACTCACCGTTCTTGTGGAAGGCAGTCACATCGTTATGACAGGTAATGCAGCTGCTGTCGGCCACCACCTGACGCCGATCAAAGCCGGAGATCTTGCTGCCATCGGCCGGATTGACGACATCTGAGTAAGCTGTGAAGGAGACCCCCATGGAGCCGTCATAGCCATTGGCACGAATGCGATCGCGAGTTTGACCACGTACCTTGCCATCATAGTACTGCCAACCTTCGCTGGAGAAAGTCACCCGCGCCGAGAACATATAACCGGCATTCTCATAACCTGCGGCTATGTTGGCCGCCGCATAACACACAGTGCGGGTACCATCGGCATTGTCCGTCTTGGTTTCTGAGTTACGGGCGCCCGGGCGGCCCACCAGGCCATGGTTGTCATAGGCATGCAGATATGCGCCGGCATAGACTATCGGCTTGGCGGCAACATAACCGGCGTCGGCAGGGTCGGCATTATAGTTGTTGCCGATATTGACCAGATTACCCTCTTTATCCTTGACACTGATGGTAGAACACCAACCACCGGCACCATCGGATTCAGGAGTAGAAAGTTCAACTGTGTAAGCCGCTCGCAGCGCTTGCAACTTGGTGATCCCCACCTTCTGCTCATGCAGCTCACGGAAATCCAGGCCATTTGAAGGCACTATATCGCCTATCGGGGTTCCTTCTTTACCATGGCAATCGATACAACCAGGGCCGGTAAAGTTGCTGTTAATAGGCGCATCTGTATGACAACTGCTGCAGTTGAGCACGCTGAAGTCTTTGCTGAACTCCCTGTGATTGATATGACCTATCCTGGATAAGGTATTGCTGGCATAACCACCGATAGAGAATCCCTCATCGTTGGTCACTGTTTTGCTGACTGAGCCATGACAAACCAAACAGCCGGCAATAAAATCTACTTCACCGTCCATGCCTTCAGCCACATAGCCGGCGTGACGACGTGGGCTCTGGGAGTAGTCCACGTGACAGGCATAACAGGCTTCTGTGGTAGTACTGAATTGACCCTCCGGCTTATTGACAACCAATGCCTTTGAACGGGCAATGGCATCATTACCGCCAACACGCAGCCAAACAATGCCTTCAGTGGCAGCATTAACACCTGCCATCGGCGCTTCAAATATATAATGTCCATCATCTACTTGAGTTAACTTGGCACCTTCTGTTGCCTGAGTTACCGCGCCGCCGACATGAACATTGTCCTCTACATTATTAATTGGATTTTCATCCCGATTGAGAATAAAACCTTTGGCAGTCAAAGCAGCCACTTTGGCCTGAACATTGGTAAGGTCATTAATTAAATTACCATTTTCATCCGTCACTTCAAACTCGTAGGTAATTGTCCCCTCACCCAAAGTATAATTAATCACTTTAACTTGGGTTTCAACCGATTGGGTTACTGGAGGATTCGTCCCGGGTTTTCCCGGTTCCCCCGGTTTACCTGGCTCACCAGGCGCACCATCTCGGCCATCATCACCATCACTGCAGCCTGCAAGCAGTATTGCCATCACCATCAAAGCAACTCTTTTCTTTTTAAATATGGTCATCTTTCTCTCCTACCCAAGCACAGGCATACTGTTTGCTCAGCCTTTGTTTTATGGCGAACAACCTCGACTCCCGAAACTCAAGCGAAAGTTATAATAATGATTAATGGGTCTATCCTGACCCGTGAAGATATTATGACCAAAAATAAAATAAAAGAGTGAGCAAAGACACAAGATATAACAAGGAAACAAATTAACACTAATACTATTATTAAAATAACCTTAAAAATAAAAACAATATTAACGACTGTCTTTGTTTTAAATAAAAGTCAACTCGGCTATTTCTTTAGTAGAACCATTTTATACCGATATATTGCAATTTCTGAAACCAGATATTTTAATTCCCGCCAAGAAGTTATTTTTCAATTGTCTGAAATTGGCTGGCCATTCTTTGAATGGATTTAAGACTGACACCATGTTTATTTCGCTCGGCACACTCTTGCAGATGTGTTTTGCAACGCACATCACCAATCTGCTGAATATGCACTCGGTAACCCAAAGCCTTCGCAGCCGCTTGATAGGCAGCGAACTCCCACAGCGCCATGTTGGTATTATCACAGATAACCACAGGCACCCCGGTTGCCAATGCCTCGATGAAACGACTCAGATTGAGTTGATGAAATTCCGCCAAACGCGCAGCATCGAAACAATAACGGTCATTTCGATAAAAGAAACGGTCGGTTGAGCAAAGGCCCTTCTCAGTAATACACTGTACAAGCTCTACAGATAGTTCCTGGATAAACTGACGAACCCAGTAGGATTTGCCGCTACCCGGCAGACCGCGCATTATGATCGCCAAGCGACTGTTACCATCGATAGTACGTGGCTCAGGCATCAGTTATGCCCGGTTTGGTTACAGATAGACTGACCCGCAAGAATACGCTCCACCAGTGGCGCTACCATCTCACTGGCCTTTCCTTGTAAATGGATCTGAAACTGGCTGTGTCTGTCTGCCGGCATCAGATTGACCTCAACGGTGAGCGCACCATGGTGATTGGCGCTATCGACAAAACCGGCAGCGGGATAGACAGTGCCAGAGGTGCCAATGGCAATGAAGAGATCGCAGTGATCCAGCGCATCGTGAATTCTATCCATTCCCAGAGGCATTTCACCGAACCAAACCACGTGAGGCCGCAAACGCTGAGCTGGAATACAGCAAGTGCAGGTATTCTCAGGCCCGAAGGGTTCGTGCAATGTAAAAGTTTGCCGGGAGCGCGGACAACGCCCTTTGGAAAGCTCGCCGTGCATATGCAGCAAGCGCCTGGAGCCTGCTCTCTCGTGCAGATCGTCTATGTTTTGGGTGACAATAAGCAGCTCCCCCTCAAACTCTTGCTCAAGGCGAGAGAGCGCCGTATGAGCAGCGTTGGGTTCTATATTGCCCGAATGCAGTTGTTGCCAACGACCATTGTAAAAACGTTCAACCAGCTCAGGGTCACGTTCATAACCTTCAGGAGTCGCCACATCCTCGATATGATGTTCTTCCCACAGGCCATCTTGATCCCTGAAGGTACGTAAACCGGACTCGGCAGAGATCCCGGCGCCGGTTAAAATCACGATTCGACGATGCATCTGGTATCCTTTTGTTTTTCTGCCATCCTGCCAATAGCGACTCAACAGCGCAATTATGCCTTGGTATAACCATACAAAATGTATGCTTAAATTGCTTGTTTTTATTCAAAATTATGCCGATTATAGCTAAGTTACCCCACAGAAGTACCAAAAGCCGGATCAGAGGTTTAAGTTTTAGAACAGTACACATATAATGGGGTCTATTATCCACGGACGAACCTATGTGTAATACCAAGGGTTCTGCAATCAAGAGATTAGCCATGACAGATGGAAATCAAGCGCTGAAGAAAGCGGGTTTGAAAATCACCCTGCCACGAGTCAAAATCCTGGAGCTGATGCAAGAACCGGAAAACCAGCATATCAGTGCCGAAGACTTATATAAGAAATTGCTGGATATCGGCGAAGAGATAGGTTTGGCTACTGTTTATCGGGTATTAAATCAGTTTGACGATGCCGGCATTGTCAGCCGCCACCACTTCGAAAGTGGCAAAGCCGTATTTGAACTCTCCACCCAACATCATCATGATCACCTGGTGTGCCTGAGCTGTGGCAAAGTGATCGAGTTTTCTGATGACCTTATCGAGCGTCGTCAGCATGAAATTGCCATGCGACACAATATCAAGCTCACCAATCACAGCCTCTACCTCTATGGCGTCTGCACCAACGACAAGTGCGATCACGGCCAAGAGTGATAATTAAAAAAACCAGCGCCAAGCGCTGGTTTTTTATTGTCGGTAATCTTGAAATTACCAATTCAAAGCCAAAGGCTCACCCTTCTTCCTTGGGCAGGCATGACTGAAAAGCATCGGGTCCGCATAACAAAGAAAACGGTTATTGGCGAAAAGCCGAAATAACCAATCTCCCTCTTCGGCGAACTGCGCCGGAGGCGTCAGATTACCCACATGCTTGGGCTCCAGACCGGCAAACTGCATCAGCTTGTCGGCATCATGTTCACTGATCAACTGTGGATCCGCCGGTAATTTACCGCTGCCGGCAGAAAAACCATTGTGGACAAAGTACTGCTTCATCTTTATCTCCTTTCCCTGTCGTTGGTACATTCCGAGTGACCTGAAGAACAATCACTCTCGTATCCGTCCAAAGCCTTACCGGCTCCGGTGCCTAGCGGTGAAAATCACCAGAACGTTCCGGTTGATAGATGATCTCTTCAATCCGCACTTTCACCATGCCACCACCGGGACCCGGCCATTCGATTTCATCTCCCTGGGCCAAGCCCAACAAGGCGCCGCCAACAGGTGCCAGAATCGAAATTTTACCGGCGCTGCCATCGGCATCTTTTGGATAAACCAGGCGCAAGGTGAACTCTTCATTTGAAGAGGACATACGAAAACGGACTTCAGAGTTCATGGTTACTACATTATCCGGCATCTCCTTGGATGGCCTGATTTCTGCCCGCTCCAGTTCAGCCTCGAGTGCTTGATGGCCGGGAAAGGCATTCGCCGGCAATGACTCCAGCAAACGCTCCAGGCGATCCATATCCACTTCAGAAATTACTATATTAGGTTGTGTACTCACAGCAATCCTCTACTTTTCAGAAAAGCCGCCTGAGCGGCCCCACATCGGGTCATCCCTTCCCCCATTGAGGGTTGACGCCAATACCCAATCGCTGAAAATCGCCTGACAGGCGTTTCAGACAAATTCAGCTTGATCTTCGAACGCTTTCGCCCCCGAATTGCACTTCAGCGCCGCATCGGGCGAACCAATACGGCGCTGAAATGGTGTTAACACTAAATCAAACCCTCTGAGTTGGCTCGGATACCCGCGTCAGTGGCTGTCTTGGCGCAGCCCACTACTCGGCTCCGGATAACAACAAAGCGACAACCCCAAGAGAGATGATTAATAACAATTTGAATTTTTTATATTTTTAGCACATTAATGCACCAAGACTCCCCGAAGGAATAACCAAGCCCCAATCTAACCTTTTCCCAATCAAATATCCAGCCGGAGGCATCAGAGCTTCATCACAGCAGCCAATAAAAAAGGCGCCTCGCGGCGCCTTTTGTGAGCTTAACGACTGTGCTTACCAGCCGGTTTTCTCACGCAGCGCGCTGCCGATTTCGGCCAGCGAGCGTACGGTAGTCACGCCCGCTGCTTCCAGAGCGGCGAACTTGTCGGCAGCAGTACCCTTACCACCGGCAATGATGGCGCCTGCATGGCCCATACGCTTACCTGCTGGCGCAGTCACACCGGCAATATAAGAGACCACTGGCTTGGTAACGTTGGCCTTGATGTAAGCCGCCGCTTCTTCTTCGGCAGTACCGCCGATTTCACCTATCATCACTATGGCCTCGGTCTGAGGATCGTTCTGGAACATTTCCAGTACGTCGATGAAGTTGGTACCAGGGATCGGGTCACCACCAATGCCCACACAGGTAGACTGGCCGAAACCTTCGTCAGTAGTCTGCTTAACGGCTTCGTAAGTCAGAGTACCGCTGCGGGAAACGATACCCACTTTACCTGGCTTGTGGATGTGACCTGGCATGATGCCTATTTTACATTCGCCGGGGGTGATAACACCTGGGCAGTTAGGACCTATCATGCGCACGCCGGTTTCTTCCAGCTTCACTTTTACCTGCAGCATATCCAGCGTCGGAATACCTTCGGTAATACAAACGATAAGCTCGATACCGCCATCTATGGCTTCCAGGATAGCATCTTTACAGAAAGGCGCAGGAACATAGATAACAGATGCAGTGGCGCCGGTGGCGGCAACAGCGTCTTTCACTGTGTTGAATACTGGCAAGCCCAAGTGAGTGGTGCCGCCTTTACCAGGAGACACACCGCCGACCATCTGAGTACCGTAGGCAATCGCCTGCTCAGAATGGAAAGTACCCTGACCACCGGTGAAACCCTGGCAGATAACCTTGGTATCTTTGTTGATTAAAACAGACATTATTTGCCCTCCGCAGCTTTAACTACTTGCTGAGCAGCGTCGGTCAGACTTGTCGCAGCAATGATATCCAAACCTGATTCGGCCAGTACTTTAGAGCCCAGCTCGGCGTTGGTACCTTCCAGACGCACAACAACAGGCACTTTCACACCGACTTCTTTCACTGCACCGATAATACCTTCAGCGATCATGTCACAACGCACGATACCACCGAAAATGTTCACCAGAACCGCCTTCACATTGCTGTCAGACAGAATGATCTTGAAGGCTTCGGCAACACGTTCTTTGGTCGCGCCGCCACCTACGTCGAGGAAGTTGGCTGGCTTGCCGCCGTGCAGGTTAACGATATCCATGGTACCCATGGCCAGGCCGGCACCGTTTACCATGCAACCTACGTTACCGTCCAGAGCCACATAGTTCAGTTCAAACTTGGCTGCGTGGGCTTCACGTGGGTCGTCTTGTGAAGGATCATGCATGTCTTTGATCTTTGGCTGACGGAACAGAGCGTTACCATCTACGCCAATCTTGCCGTCCAGGCAGTGCAGGTTGCCTTCTGTGGTGATCACCAGAGGGTTGATCTCCAGCAGGGCAAAGTCATGCTCCAGGAACATGGTCGCCAGACCCATAAAGATCTTGGTGAACTGCTTGATTTGAGTTGGGTTCAGACCCAGCTTAAAGCCAAGGTCACGCGCCTGGAAAGGCTGAGGACCTGTGATAGGGTCGATAATGGCTTTGTGGATCAGCTCAGGGGTCTCTTCGGCCACCTTTTCGATTTCCACACCACCTTCGGTAGAAGCCATAAACACGACGCGGCGAGTGCCACGGTCGACAACGGCACCCAGATAGAGTTCGTTGGCGATATCAGTGCAGCTTTCAACCAGGATCTTGGCAACCGGCTGACCTTTTTCATCAGTCTGATAAGTAACCAGATTCTTGCCCAGCCAATGTTCGGCAAAGGCTCTGATCTCTTCTTTGTCGCCAGTGACTTTAACGCCACCTGCTTTACCGCGGCCACCAGCGTGCACCTGGCACTTGACTACCCACATGTTTCCGCCAATGCGACCGGCTGCTTCAACAGCTTCCTGAGCTGTGTCACAAGCATAGCCTTCTGACACTGGTAAACCATATTCGGCAAATAGGGCTTTTGCCTGATACTCATGCAAATTCATGATGATCTATCCGTATACTACGTTTTAAATCCAACCGGCCCCGAGGGGCCAGTCACGAGGTTATTGTCTGGCGGCGCTTACAAGTCCAGCAGCAGACGAGTTGGGTCTTCCAGCAGATCCTTAATAGTCACCAGGAAGCCAACTGACTCACGACCATCAATGATGCGATGGTCATATGAGAGAGCAAGGTACATCATGGGCAGGATTTCCACCTGCCCATTGACTGCCATTGGGCGGTCCTTGATGGCATGCATGCCGAGGATTGCGCTCTGTGGCAGGTTCAGAATAGGCGTCGACATCAAAGAGCCAAACACACCGCCGTTGGTCACAGTGAAGTTACCACCTGTCATATCTTCCACTGTCAGCTTGCCGTCACGACCTTTAATAGCCAGTTCGCGAACCGCTTTCTCGATATCGGCCAGGCTCATGGTATCTGTGTCGCGCAGCACAGGCGTTACCAGGCCACGAGGCGTGGAAACGGCGATGCTGACATCGAAGTAGTTGTGGTACAGGATGTCGCTGCCATCGATAGAAGCGTTGACTTCTGGATAACGCTTCAGCGCTTCGGTCACTGCTTTCACGTAGAAAGACATAAAGCCAAGACGGATGCCGTGCTTCTTCTCAAAGACTTCCTGATACTTCTTACGGATGTCCATGATAGGCTTCATGTTGACCTCGTTGAAGGTGGTCAGCATGGCGGTGGAGTTCTTGGCTTCCAGCAGACGAGTGGCGATAGTCTTGCGCAGACGCGTCATAGGTACGCGTTTCTCGCTGCGATCGCCCGCCAGGGTCACAGGTGCTGTGGCAGCAGCTGCAGCCGGCTTGGCAGAGCCTGACTTAACAAAGGCTTCCACGTCTTCTTTGGTGATACGGCCACCCACACCTGTGCCCTTGATTTTAGCGGCATCCAGGTTGTGTTCGGCTATCAGGCGACGTACTGATGGGCTCAGGGCATCGTTGTTTTCTGCCGCGGCTTCTTCAGCCTTAGGGGCTGCGGCTTCAGCCTGCTCTTTGCTCACTTCCTGACCGGCAACAGCGCCGGCGACGAAGTTGGCGATAACCTGTTCGGCCAGGACGGTATCCCCTTCCTGGAACAGCAGTTCGCTGATCTGACCATCTTCGGGTGCTACAACTTCCAACACCACTTTATCTGTTTCAATATCAACCAGGTTCTGATCACGGGAAACCGGCTCACCAGGCTTAACGTGCCAAGTGGCGATAGTCGCGTCGGCAACAGATTCGGGCAGTACAGGTACCTTGATTTCGATACTCATGGAAAGCTTTCCTTTTTGTATAAATTTCTATTACTTCAGTTTTAATGCGCTAGTGATCAGTGATTCCTGCTGATGCGTATGCAACTCAGGATAGCCACAAGCCGGCGCTGCAGAGGCGTCACGGCCAGCGTAGCTGAGCTGGGCACCTTTTGGAATGGCTGCCCAGAAATGATGCTGGCTGCAATACCAGGCACCTTGGTTCTGAGGCTCTTCCTGACACCAAACAAAGTCGGTCACATGCTGATAATCTTTCAGGGCGACTGCCATCTCTTCGTGTGGGAAGGGATACAACTGCTCTACCCGCACCAAAGCGACATTATCGATATTCTCTTTGCGGCGACGCTCCAGCAGCTCGTAGTAAACCTTACCGCTACAGAACACTACGCGATCAACCTTGGCGGCATCCAGAGTATCGATTTCACCGATAACGTTCTGGAATTGACCGTTGGCCAGCTCGTCCAGGGAAGACACTGCCAGCGGATGACGCAGCAGCGACTTGGGAGACATAACCACCAGCGGACGACGCATTGGACGCACCACCTGACGACGCAGCATGTGGTAGACCTGAGCCGGAGTCGAAGGCACACAAACCTGCATATTGTGGTTGGCGCACAGCTGCAAGAAACGCTCCAGACGAGCACTTGAGTGCTCAGGCCCCTGACCTTCATAGCCGTGTGGCAGCAACATGGTCAAACCGCACAGACGGCCCCACTTCTGCTCACCAGATGACAGGAACTGGTCAATAACCACCTGGGCACAGTTGGCAAAGTCACCGAATTGGGCTTCCCAGATAGTCAGGCCACCCGGCTCAGCTGTGGCATAACCGTACTCGAACGCCAGCACTGAGGCTTCAGACAACACTGAGTCGGTGATGTCGATAGGGCCCTGCTCTTTCGCCACATGGCGCAGCGGCAGGTACGTCGTGCCATCGTTCTGGTTGTGCAGCACGGCGTGGCGATGGAAGAAGGTGCCACGACCCGAGTCCTGCCCGGTGATCCTGACTCTTTGCTTGTCCTCGAGGATGCTGGCATAGGCCAGAGTCTCGGCAAAGCCCCAGTCCATCAGCTTCTCGCCTTTGGCCATCGCAACGCGGTCGTTGTATATCTTGGCAACCCGTGAGTGCAGCTTATGACTCTCAGGCACATAGCTTATCTTGTCGGCCAGATTCTGCAGACGCTCCAGCGTCATACCGGATTCAAACGACTCATCCCATTCGCGGTTCAAATAAGGAGTCCAGTCCACAGTGTGCAGCGTCATTGGACGCCACTCTTTGACCACACAATCCCCTTGATCCAGCGCATCACGATAGTTATTGATCATGGCGGTAACATCGTCGGCCGCAATGCTGTTCTCGGCAATCAGCTTGTCGGCGTAGATCTTACGTGGCGTTGGGTGCTTCTTGATCTTGGCGTACATCAGTGGCTGAGTCGCACTGGGCTCATCGGCCTCGTTGTGGCCGTGACGGCGATAACATACCAATTCGATAACCACATCACGCTTAAAGGTGTTGCGGTAATCCACGGCCAACTGAGAGACAAAAGCTACGGCCTCAGGATCGTCGGCATTAACATGAAAAATTGGCGCCTGCACCATCTTGGCGATATCGGTACAGTATTCGGTAGAACGCACATCCTGGTGGTTGGAGGTGGTAAAGCCCACCTGGTTGTTGACCACGATGCGGATAGAGCCGCCGACTTTAAAGCCGCGGGTCTGAGACATGTTAAATGTCTCTTGCACAATACCCTGTCCGGCAATGGCCGAGTCACCATGAATGGTAATTGGCATTACCTGCAAGCCATCTTCACTGCCGCGGCGATCCAGTCTGGCGCGCACCGAGCCCATCACGACCGGGTTAACGATTTCCAGATGTGAGGGGTTAAACGCCAATGCCAGGTGAACATTGCCACCGGGTGTTTCAAAATCGGAAGAGAAGCCCTGATGGTACTTAACGTCCCCTGAACCCAGCGTCTCATGATGCTTGCCGGCAAACTCGTCAAAGAGTTCGGCAGGACGCTTGCCAAGAATGTTAACCAAAACGTTAAGACGGCCTCGGTGAGCCATGCCCACGACTATCTCTTTGGTACCCGCTTCACCGGCACGATAGATAATTTCGCGCATCATAGGCACCAGTGCATCACCCCCTTCGAGGGAGAAGCGCTTGGCGCCGGGGAATTTGGCACCCAAATACTTTTCCATGCCTTCGGCGGCATTCAATCCTTCAAGGATCCGGGTCTTGACTGCCTTATCATAGCTGCCCTTACCCAGTGAAGGTTCGAGACGTTGCTGGATCCAACGTTTCTCTTCGGTGTCGGTGATATGCATATATTCGGCGCCGATAGAGCCGCAATAGGTCGCCTTGAGCGCCTTCACCAGCTCACCCAGTTTCAGGGTGTCACCGCCATAAGCAAAAGAACCTGTGTTGAATTCCCGCTCCATGTCCTCACTGGTCAAGCCGTGGAACGCCGGATCCAATTCGGCAACTGTGTCGCGCTTCCACAGTTCCAACGGGTCCAGATTGGCACTCTGGTGACCACGGAAACGGTAGGCATTGATCAATTGCAGAACTTTTACCTGCTTGGCATCGACATCAGGATCGGACACGCGGCTGGTACCTTTACTGCGGCCTTCCTGTGCGAGGGAGCGAAAATAGTCACGGATCTTGGAGTGAGAAGCTTCGGGTACATCAGCAGAGGCACCGTTCACGGGAGGGAGTTGCTCAAACACCGCACGCCAGTCGTCAGATACCGAGGTGGGGTCTTCTTGGTAGGCTTCATACATCTCTTCAACGTAGGTCGAGTTCGCCCCACTCAAGTGAGATGATTCGAGCCAGGCTTTCATGCTGCCTTGGTGCATTTCTTATCCTTTCAAACTTGATACACGTGCTTAGCCATATTTTCCCTGCCTTGGCAGGGTCTCAGCCGCCCCTGGGACATCCGGATGTTACGGCCTTTTGTAGTCCTTTACACACAAAAGAGCCACTTTCTGCCCAGAGAAAGTGACTCCCCACGAGCCTATGTAATTATTGGATTAAGCTCGTCGTCTTGCATTTATACAGCCCGCTTCAGCAACATGGACTTGATGTGTCCGATGGCCTTGGTTGGGTTCAAGCCTTTCGGACAAACATCCACACAGTTCATAATGCCGTGGCAACGGAAGACGCTGTATGCATCATCCAGCTCGCTCAGACGCTCCTCGGTCGCAGTATCTCGGCTGTCTATCAAGAAACGATAGGCATGCAGCAGACCACTGGGGCCAACAAACTTATCCGGGTTCCACCAGAATGACGGGCAAGCCGTAGAACAACAAGCACACATGATACATTCATACAGACCATCCAGGTGAGCACGCTCCTCCGGTGACTGCAGATGTTCACGGGCCGGCTTCTTCTCATCATTGATGAGGTACGGCTTGATCTTCTCGTATTGCTTGTAAAACTGACTCAGGTCAACCACCAAATCACGCACCACAGGCATACCGGGCAGAGGACGGATTTCAATCTTCTTGCCCTTGAATGCAGATACAGGCGTGATACAGGCCAGACCGTTTTTACCGTTCATATTCATGCCGTCGGAACCACAAACCCCTTCGCGACAAGAGCGACGGAAAGACAGGCTTGGGTCCTGCTCTTTAAGCTTGAGCAGGGCATCCAATACCATCATATCGGTGCCTTCGGCCACTTCCAGGCTGTAATCCTGCATGTAGGGTTTAGTGTCTACATCAGGATTGTAGCGATAAACTGCAATATCCAATTTCATCTTCGCAACTCCTTAGTAGGTACGCTTCTTCGGCGGGAAGGCTTCACGTGTCTTGGGCGCCATGTTCACTTCACGGGTGGACATGGTTTCGTTGACTGGGTCAAACAGGCTGTGACACAGCCAGTTGGCGTCATCACGCTCAGGGAAGTCTTCACGGCTGTGAGCACCACGGCTCTCGGTACGGAAGTTGGCTGCGTAAGCAGATGCGATAGCTGTTGCCATCAGGTTATCCAGTTCCAAACACTCGATACGCTGAGTGTTGAACTCTCTGGAGTTGTCAGATAGCTTGGCATTGGCCAGACGCTCACGAATTTTCTGCAGTTCTTTCAGGCCTTCGGCCATGGCATCACCGCTACGGAATACCGAAAAGTTCAGTTGCATGCACATCTGCAGATCTTTACGGATAACCGCTGGATCTTCACCGTCTTTATTGCTTTCCCAACGATTCAGACGCTCAAGAGACTTCTGAATGTCGGCTTCAGTCGCAGCTTTGGGATCTGCGGTTTCATCCAGCGCTTTACCCAGATGTTGACCGGCTGCACGACCGAACACTACCAAGTCGAGTAGTGAGTTACCACCCAAACGGTTAGCACCGTGAACCGATACACAAGCAATTTCGCCCACGGCGAACAGACCCTTGATATCTTCTTCAGTACCATCGGCGTTCTTATGGATCACCTGACCGGATACCTTGGTTGGCAAACCACCCATCATATAGTGACAAGTTGGGATAACCGGAATTGGGCCATCGGCGGGATCTATGTGAGCAAAGGGACGGGATAGTTCACATACACCAGGGAGACGCGCTTCCAGGGG